>CAZLYG010000159.1:0-10266 GCA_964563075.1 uncultured Steroidobacteraceae bacterium
GGTCTGGGCAATGGTCTGTGGACGCGAGACGTGGGCCGCGCCCATCGCTTCGCTCGTGACCTTCGCAGCGGAATGGTTTGGATCAACTGCTACAAGCGTGCTCACCCCGCCTCACCTTTTGGTGGAGTAGGGCTGTCCGGCTACGGTCGGGAGATGGGGTTCGAGGTGATGCACGAATACACGCAGGCCAAATCCGTGTGGGTCAACGTCGACGCGCGGATTCCTCCCTGGTACTCGCGCTAGGGCCCTCCAGTGAGCGATTCGTTCTCAAGAGAATTTCTGTACTCCACTGAGGCGAGGCGCGTCGTTTTCGGCGTAGGCGCAATACGACATGTACGGCGCGAGGTCGAGCGGCTCGGGGGGGCGCGCGCGCTCATTCTTTCGACGCCAGAGCAGAGCGAGGATGCCGAACGTGTTGCGCACCTTCTCGGCGACCGCGCTGCGGAGATATTTGCCAAGGCGGTAATGCATGTGCCGATCGACGTCGCACGTGTCGCATGCGCCGAGGCGGATCAGCTGCGCGCGGACTGCATTGTTGCCGTCGGCGGCGGTTCCACGACCGGTCTCGCCAAGGCGATTGCGTTGCAGACAGCGCTCCCCATCATCGCAATCCCCACGACGTACGCAGGCTCTGAAGTCACGCCCATCCATGGGTTGACCGAAGGCGGAGTGAAGCGGACGGGCACAGATGCCCGCGTCCTGCCGCGGACAGTCATCTATGACCCGGAGCTCACGCTCAGCTTGCCGGCGACACTGACGACGACCAGCGCGATCAACGCGATCGCGCATGCGGCCGAAGGTCTCTATGCGAAAGACAGCAACCCCCTCATGAACCTGTTCGCTGCGGAAGGCATTCGAGCCTTCGCAGCGGCCTTGCCCGTCCTGAGAAGCGACCCGCGGAATCTGGACGCTCGCTCGGAAGCGTTTTACGGAGCATGGCTCTGCGGCACCGTGTTGGGCAGCGTGGGAATGTCCCTGCACCACAAACTCTGTCACACGCTTGGAGGCAGCTTCAACCTGCCACACGCAGAGGTCCACACGGTGATCCTGCCGCACGCGATCGAATACAACGCCCCCGCGGCACCGCGCGCCATGACGCAAATCGCGAGCGCCCTGGGAGCACCGTCCGCTCCGGCAGGCCTGTACGATCTTGCGCACACTCAGGGCGTTCCTTGCGCGTTACGCGACATCGGAATGCGTGAAACCGATCTCGACCGCGCCGCCGAGCTCGCAGCCGCCAATCCTTATTGGAATCCAAGGCCGATAGAGCGTGGCGCGATCCGAGTACTTCTACAACACGCGTACGAGGGCACTCGGCCCACAGTAGGAGAGGCAGCGTGACGAGCGCCGACGAAAGCATGATCACACCCGCCGTTCTCCCCACCACAGGAGAGGGCGCAGAATGGGACACCCGCTACGAGTGGCAGGCAGTTGCGCTGCTGACACTGGGCTTCGGTCTGGTGGGTCTCGATCGCTGGATCATCGCCCCCTTGTTTCCGGCGATCATGAAGGACCTGCGTCTCAACTATCAGGACCTCGGCAACATCGTCGGCGCGCTGGGGCTTGCCTGGGGGATCTTTGCCGTCGTCGGCGGCGGACTGTCCGACCGCCTCGGTCGGCGCCGAGTGCTCATTCCCTCCCTGATCGGATTCTCGCTGTTGTCGGGTTTTTCAGGTCTCGCCGGTGGCCTCACCAGCCTGATTCTCATCCGCGCCCTCATGGGCGTGAGCGAAGGCTCGTTCTGCCCTACCAGCTTTGCCACCACCAATGACGCCTCCAAACCTTCGCGCCGCGGCTTCAATCTGGGCCTGCAGCAGAGCACCTTCCCGCTCTTCGGCCTGGCGTTCGGACCGATCATCGCCACGCAGCTCCTGGCAGTCACCAGCTGGCGCGGGATCTTCGTCATTGTTGCGATTCCAGGCCTCATTCTCGCAGCGCTGACCGCCTGGATCATCCGCGAGCCGCGTGCCGCAGCCGCGAGATCGGCCGAGCGCGCGCCTCTGAAAGAGCTGCTGAGCCATCGCAACGTGCCGCTCAGCATGCTGGCACTGCTGTGCGCAATGGTGGGCATCTTCACCATCAGCGCGATGGTCCCCAACTATCTGGTCGACTACCTGAGACTGAGCACGACCCAGATGGGATACGTCACCTCCGCGGTCGGCTTTGGAGGCTTTCTCGGACAGCTCGTGCTACCGGGCCTCTCGGACGTCTGGGGCCGCAAGCTCATGTCAGTTCTCGGGTTCGCCGTGGGCGCGTTGTTTCTCTATGCGTTCATGCGCACCGGCGCGACTCCCACGACCTTGTTCGTCCTGCTCTTCGTAGCCTGCTTCTGCTGTTTCGGACTGCTCGGGCTCATCACCGGCCCGATCGCCGCCGAAGCAGCCCCGCGCGGTCTGGTCTCCTCGACGGCAGGCATCATCATCGGATCCGGGGAGATCTTCGGCGGCGGCATCGCCCCGTCGCTCGCCGGAGCCGTGGCCCAGCACTTCGGCCTCCAGCACACCCTCACCATGGCCCTGATCGGCGTGTCCCTCGGTATTGTCGTTTCACTCATGCTGCAGGAGACCGCGCCTCGCAAGCGCGTTTCCCTGGACGGAGCTCCCGTATGAATCCTCCTTTTTCAGCCCGGATGGTCAAGCCCATGAGCGCCGCACCCCCGAATTCGTTTCGCACGCTATTTGCATCGCTCGACCACTACGTCAAAGGCAAAGTGGAAATCGTCGATGGCAGTCCCAAGCACTACGCGCTTTCCAACATCTTCGATGTGGCTGCGCATTCCAAGCCGTACGAGAAGGTCGTGGTCGCGCTGAACCTCGGCTACGTCATCGAGACCCTGCGTGCCGAGGGAGCGTCCGCCTGGTATGCGGCCTCGCACGACGAGTTCGTCATCGTCATGGATGGCGAGGTCGAAGTCGACCTCGTGAAGCTCGGCAACCCGGAGAGCGTAGCTCCGGCAGACAAGCAGGGCACTGTGCGAATCAGCGGTGAGCCACGGGGCCGCAAGATGGGCCGCATTGAATGCAAGCGCGGCCACCAGGCGCTCCTGCCAAAAGGCGCCGCCTACCGCTTTCGAGCGCGCAAGCCCGGCGTGCTCCTGCTCCAGACCCTTCTCGGCGAGCTGTCAGTCCAGAAGTGGGCTGAGATCTGCGCCAAGTAACCGTCTCCAACCTCTCTCTTTAGACACGGACACCCTATGAACGCGCAACCTTCGAACGAGCCCCTGGTGAAGGCCAGCCCGGCCAGCGACGTCACCGGCTATCGCAGCTTCACCCTGGGTGGCTTCACATTCACACGCGATGAGTATTTCGCTCGCGTGAGCTGGTCCGCGAAGGGCCGGCAGATGTCGCACACGCTGTCAGCAGACGCCTTCCTGCGCGCCATGATGCGCGACGTGGCCTGGGGTTTCTTCTACGGCTGGGTGAACTTCGACGCCATGCTCGGCACCCGCAACCTGTACGGCAAAGTCGAGCTCTACTGCGGGCGGTATCACAAAGCCTACAGCGATCAAGGTCTGGATCGGACCGAAGTCTTCGAAAGCCCGCAGATCATGGCGACCTTCAAGGCGATCCTCGAGGACTGGACGAACGAGGGCTTCGATCCCTTCGCCGCACCCGATGAGACCAGCAAGAGCTGGCTGGGAAAAAAGCGCGGCAGCAATCGCAGCGCCATCGAACGTGAGCGACAGGTGTGCAAGCGCATGCCCGGGCTGGCGGGCGATGCGGAGCTGCGCAGCGACAAGAACGGCTATCCGATCAACCGCGCCTTCAGCGACGTCTCGCAGGAAGAGCCGGTGATCCATGCAGAGCCGGGATTCGAGAACGAAGTGCATGCCTTCAGCTTGTTCGCCTACCTCTCCCGGTCGGACGTCACCTGGAACCCCTCAGTGTCCTCGGTATGCGGGCGCAGCCTCTTTTGCCCCACCACGGAGGAGTACACCCTCCCCATCAAGCACGGCAACGACCGAGTGGAGTGGTTCATTCAGTTGAGCGATGAGATCGAGTGGGAAATCGAAGACAAGAATACCGGTGCGCCGCGGGCCAAGATCCTCATGAAGGCGGGCGACGTCGCGGCCATGCCGGCCGACATTCGCCACCAGGGCTACTCGCACAAGCGTTCCATGCTGCTCGTCTGGGAAAACGCGACACCCGGGCTGCCCGAGATGTATGAGTCGGGCAAGCTCAAGCCCTACCCGATCGAATTCTGAAACCCTGGATGCCCACCGTGTCGCGCGCGCCGGCCGGTGGGCAGTGGCTCTGTGCTCTCGACACGCTCCCGGAAGGCGGCTGCGCCGAGCTCGCCTATGCGGAAGGTGAGGGCACCTTCACGATGTTGTTGTACCGCTCGGGACTCGAGGTAAAGGCGTTCATCAACTGCTGTCCGCACTTTTCACTGCCGCTCAATTCCCGGCCTGGCGAATTCCTGCTGATGAGTGGAGCGCGAATCATGTGTGCGCACCACTGCGCAATCTTCCGACTCGAAGACGGCCACTGCGTCGACGGGCCTGCCGGCAGGACAGCCCTCGAGTCCGTGCGTGTCGAGATTCGGGACGGCCAGGTATACGTGTGCGCTCCGGAGGACAAGTGATTCGTCACATTGTGATGTGGCGCCTGAAGAGCCGCCCAGACAAGGGCGGACGTCCAGAGGCCATGGATCGCATCGAGCAGAACCTGGCCGCACTGCGTGCAAGCGTCCCAGGCTTGCTGCGAGCCTGGCTGGGACTCAACGAGGCCGATACGCCGGATGCCTCGGACCTGGTGCTGTGCTGCGAATTCCACAGCTGGGACGCCTTGCGCGGCTACGAGTCCCACCCGCTACATCATGAGCTGCGCGCGATCCTCGGGCCGCTGCGCGCCGAGCGGCGCGTTGTGGACTTTGAATGCTGAAAGAGGACACCTTCCCTGGCTCTGGTCTCGCGCTGGTGGTGGGCTCGATCCTGATCGTCGATACGCGAGTACTCGGCTGGACCTCACGCCAGGAGCGCGTGACGCACATCACGCGCTCGATCCTTCCCTGGACCTGGGGCGTATTCTGCGTCGCGGCGCTCTCCGGCTTCACACTGTTCGCCGCCAAGGCACACACCTACTTCGCCAACATCAATTTCCAGATCAAGATGGGGTTGATGGCCATGGCCTTCATCAACATGCTGGTGTTCCATGGGCCGCTGGATCGGTCTGTCGAGGGCTGAAGAGTTCGCCACGGCCTCGATCCGTTGGAGCGCCGCTACTGCATCCGCGCTGCAACCCCCTTCGGCAGCTTGAACACGCAAAGCGTGATCCCCTCCGACGGATTGACGATCTCGGGAGCACTCAGCGCGCCCGTCGCATCCAGCGGGCCCCCGCCTCCGGCAACAATGGCCACATACTGCTCGCCACCCACGCTATACGTGATCGGAAACGAGCTGGGCGAGGCATTGAGGCGAGTCTCCCAGAGAGTTTCCCCCGTACGGTCATCCAAAGCCCGGAACATTCGATCGCGTGAGCCCACAAAGACAACGCCGCCGGCGGTCGCCAGAATCGCGCTTTCAAAGGGCGCTCGCTGGCTTTTCTTCCACGCGATCTTGCGCGTCGCAAGATCGATCGCCGTGAGCTGAGCGTGTATCCCGTCGTCATCCAGAAGTGGATGAGGAGTCATCCGTATATCCGACCCTCCGGCGGCCGTCTCCGCGGCGCTGCGCGGGGAGTAAGTGTAGTCGGCACACGATTTGATGAGGGGTACATAAAGAAGATGTGTGCTGGGATTGATCGCGGTTGCGGGCCAGTTGCGGGCGCCGAGCGAGTTCGGGCAGATCAGGCCCGTGACCCCCGCCTTCGGCTCGAGAGCCGGATTGATCTTCTTGGCCCCGGTCACCGGGTCCACGCCGACGACCAGATTCTGCAGCCCCGCATCAACGGAGAAGAGGTACTTCCCCGTCGCGCGATCCAGGGCATCGAACATCGCGATCTTCCCCCCGGTGACGACCACATCCGTAGGTACCCCGTTGACCGGCAGCGTCAGCAGTGAGCGCTCGAACACCCAATCCAGATCCCAAACATCCCGGTTGACATGCTGAAAATACCACACCAGTTTCCCGCTGCTGACATCCAGCGCCAGCGTCGCGTCCGTGTAGAGGCCGGCGTTCTGAGGCCGTGACGTCGGATCCGGCTCGAGCAGGGCCCCGGTGTCGTAGGTGTTGCCTGTCCCAAAGTAGAGCAGGTGGCGCTTCGGGTCGTAACTTCCGGCCGTCCATACGCCGGCACCGAACCGTTCCGCGAGAGGGTGGCCGTTCCAACTGTCGCCGCCAGGCTCCCCCGGCCGAGCGATAGTGTTGAACCTCCAGGCCTCCTGACCCGTCGCCGCATCGAGCGCAATGACGTAACAACCACCGCCGACGTTCTGACCGAGGCTGACCCCGATGATCACCTTCCTCTCAGCCACAATCGGGCCGCCGTCGAGCATCAGCGCAACGGCCTCACCGTGGCCGTGGCGCGCCGCGAGTTCTGGCGCAACAACAGCGTGATCCCACTTCACCTGGCCCGTCCGGACAGCCAGCGCGACGAGGTGTCCATCGGCCGTCGGTACGAGCAAATCATCGCCATAGAGAGCCAGGCTCTTGACGCGCCAGATCCGACCGGATTCAAGCTCGTCCGGCAGCAGCCGAACGTATTGCCACAGCAGATCACCGCTCGCGGCATCGAGCGCCTGGACCGTAGCGCCACTCTCAAGGAACATCACTCCATCGTGCACAAGAGGCGTGATCTCGTTCTGGCTGACCGGCAGTGACCAGTTCCAGGCGGTGCGCAGCTCTTTTACAGTGTCCCGATCGATGCGAGTCAGCGGACTGAAACCCAATGCGTCATACGTCCGCCGCCACATCAGCCAGTCCTGCGCAGGCGGATCCGCAAGCATCTCTGCGGACACGGGGGCCAGGGCCTGCAATTTCTCCTGTTGGAGCGCGACAGCTCGTGAATAATAGCTGTCATGAGGGATCGCAAAGCCGCGCGCCGCAGGACCAAATTCGCCGCGGCGCGGCGCCGGACCGCTGTCCGCCGCCGCGGTGACCGCCACATGGGTGATTTTCGCCATTCCATTGGCCGCGATAATGTAGTTGGCGGTAGCCACATAGGTTTGCGTACCCAGGGTGCCGGCTGCCGAGGGCGGCATGGTTTTCGCGATGTATTCCAACAGCCCATTCGAATTGCCTTTCCAGTGAGCCTGGAAAGCCGGGCCGGTCAAGGCAGGACCGAACGTGCCGTTCTTCAGACCGGGGCCGTGACAAGACGCGCAGTTCTTCGCATAAGCCTGTTTGCCCGCCGCAGCGGCCTGGTCCGCAGACTCCGCCGCCCCCGACACTCCACCACCGATTACGAGAAACGAGCCGAGCAGCAGCCCGCCGAAGCGTTTGTGGACCATCTAAAACCCCCCTCGAGATGAAGCGCGTGCCATCCTTGTTCGCCCTGCCGTGCGAGACAACAGGCCGGAAGGCGTAAAAACGCGATGACCACATTCGCCGTTTACGAATAATCCCGGCGAGCGGCGTTCCGCACGAGCGTTCGCCGCCTTTTTGCGCTCCCCTCCGTTGCGTGTAATCTCGACATTTCACTCACTTCCATTTGAGGTTTTCGGCCATGCGCGAGTTCGATCAAGCGAGCATCACCAAAGCCGTCATCGATCGCCTGAGAGACTGCGATGATCCGAGATTCGTGCGCGTGATGTCCTCGCTGGTGACGCACCTGCATGACTTCATTCGCGACGTCAAGTTGACCGAAGCGGAGTGGATGACCGCCATCCAGTTCCTGACGGACGTCGGCCAGACCTGCACGGACAAACGGCAGGAGTTCATTCTGCTGTCCGATACATTGGGCGTCTCGGTGCTGGTCATCACCCTGAACCACCCTGCCCTCAAGGGCACGACCGAGTCTACCGTTCTCGGCCCGTTCTATTGGGAAGGGGCTCCGGAGATGCCCCTCGGAAGCAATCTGGCGGTGGGCGTGAAAGGCGAGCCCGCGTTCTACTCCGGGCGCGTGCTGAGCTCCGACGGAACACCCCTCGAGGATGCGATTCTGGATATCTGGTCAGGAGATGGCGACGGCAACTACGACATGCAGATCCGAGGCGAGTCCGGCATGAAGGCTCGCGGCCGCATTCGAACCGATCGCGAGGGACGCTATTGGTTTCGCTCCATCAAGCCCACGTACTATCCTGTCCCCACGGACGGACCCGTCGGGCGCATGCTGCGCAAGATGAAGCGCCATCCCAACCGCCCCGGCCACATTCACATGATCGTCTCGGCCCGCGGTCATTCGCCAGTGACAACACATCTGTTCGTAGCCGGAAGCGAGTATCTCGACTCCGACGCGGTCTTCGGCATGAAGGAGTCCCTGGTCGCCACCTTCGAGCGCCACCCGGCGGGCACCGGACCCACGGGCGAGCGCCTCGACACTCCTTTCTACACCGTGAGCTACGACTTCCGGCTGCTCCCGGAGAAGCCGGGGGCACGCGCGGCCTAGGGTTCGCGATTGGCGATGCCCCGAGTGTAAAGCGGAGCCCTAACTGGAGCCCCGGCGCCAGGAATCATCATTTTCGGCGGTATCGTGCATTCGAAACTCCCGGCGTCGTTCGTGTCACCGCTTCCCTTGTATTTCGCTTGCTGCGGGTATGGACAGAGTGGTCCTGTCAGTGTCGTCGTGAGATCAAGAGGGGATGGGCCGGAGCCAATCAGGCGCTCCGGCGCGATACCCTGCTCGACCCAGCGCACCAGCGCGGCGAATACGTCGTGTTGCGGGTCGGCACGATGAGCCGGGCATTGCGACTGACTCCTCAATGAAACACGTCCATTCGATCAAGCCTGTTCCCATGGCTTGGCTTGATGGTGGGAGGAAATGATATGACGCCACTGAAGAACACACTCAAACGCGAACTCGTGATCAACAAGCAGGCCTTCGTTGTGACTCTCACCCCGGAATCCTTGAAGTTGACTGCCAAAGGAAAACGAAACGGGCTGGAACTTCACTGGCGCGACTTGGTCAGCGGCGAGGCGGCTTTGTCGGCGGCATTGAATGCCTCCGTAGGCAAGTTTGCGCCCCACAATCTGCAGACTCGCGCCGCGGGGCGAGTGCGGAAGGCGTGATTCATTTCCAGACGAGCCGCCCAACACAGAGACGAGTTGGGACTCGGGTTCCCAATGCGTGCTGGCCGTTAGCGGTGTGCGGCGAGAACGACTGTCCTGCCTTGACGCGGGAAAGCCCACGGCTCCAGCAGCTAAAGGACCTGGCATGCCGACCGGGCAGAAATCCGCCGAGCCCGATTTGTCGTCTTATCCCTCGCAGGACCCGTTCCCTCTCGGCAAGACCTTAGTCTTAACTGGGCAGGGTCACGGACCCCTCTGCACTCCTTGGAGCACCGACAGTCAGCGCTAGGGCATCCGTGAAATCGATCGGCCAAAACTCCCCACCTCGCATCGCCGAAGGAGCGCATCGATGAAAGGCGGCTGCGCCAGCGGTATCGCGGCACTCGGAAATCTCGAATGGGGTTCCCACCTGTGTCAGCTCAATCAGAGGCGCGAGGATCTGGTGGATACGCTGGTTCCCTTCTTCGCCTCAGGTCTGGCGAGTAATGAGCAGTGCTTGTGGGTAACGTCCGAGCCTCTCGAGACCGAGGACGCGATGCGAGAGCTCGCAAATCGCGTCCCGGACTTGCAGTCGAAGATCGACCGAGGGCAGATCCGGATTGTCGGGCATTCGGATTGGTACGGTCGAGCCGGTCGCTTCGATGCCGACTCGACGCTCGGGGCATGGATTGCCGCGGAAACATCTGCCCGGGCGAATGGGTATGAAGGGCTACGGGCGGCGGGCCATGCCAGCTTCCTCAAGACCCGCCAAGCGTGGCAGGAATTCCAACGATACGAGGCGCGGGTGAGCGAGACGTTCGCAGGTCGACGGCTTATCGTGCTTTGCTGCTACGACCTCGGGAAGTGCGACGCCAGCGATGTATTGGACCTTGCGCGACATCATCACTGTTGCGTTGTGCGCCGCGAGAATGAGTGGGAACTGCTGGGGAACATGGGCGCAAAGCAATCGCAGGAATCGCTGTGCGCGGTGAATGTGCAGCTGGAGCAGCGTGTCCGGGAGAGGACCGCGATCCTGGAAGAGTCGCTTCGAGAGCAATTGCGAGTGGCGCGCGCCAAGGACGAGTTTCTGGCCATGCTGGGGCACGAGCTCCGCAATCCTCTCGCTCCGATGATGAACGCCTTGCAGATTCTGCGAGTGCGTGGGGTGGAGTCGCGCGAGC
>CAZLYG010000160.1:0-3806 GCA_964563075.1 uncultured Steroidobacteraceae bacterium
TTGCTTGAAACTGTGAACGATACTCCCACTACCCGGTCACTCTCGGACCATACGCCCGTCATGCAGCAGTACCTGCGCATGAAGAGCCAGTATCCGGATGTCCTGCTCTTCTACCGGATGGGCGACTTCTACGAGCTGTTCTTCGAGGACGCGCGGCGGGCGGCGTCCCTCCTGGATATCACTCTCACGGCTCGCGGGCAGTCCGCCGGACAGCCGATCCCCATGGCGGGCGTGCCGTTCCACAGCGTCGAGAGCTATCTGGCGCGGCTGGTCCGCAAGGGAGAGAGCGTCGCCATCTGTGAGCAGATGGGTGACCCAGCGAAGTCGAAGGGACCGGTGCAGCGCGATGTCGTGCGCGTCATCACTCCGGGCACGGTGACGGATGAGGCTCTGCTCGATGCCCGCCAGGAGACACTGGTGGCCGCTGTTGCCTGGGATGGCGCGAGATTCGGATTGGCGTGGCTCGATCTGGGAGGCGGCCGCCTCACCGTGCTGCAATCCTCGGGCGCGGTCGCCCTGGCCGCCGAGCTCGAGCGCCTGAAACCGGCAGAACTGCTGATCCCCGAGAATGCCCGGGCAGAACACGTTAGCCGCGGCGGCACCGCGGTGCGCACGCGGCCCACCTGGTACTTCGAGCTCGCGAGCGCCTCCCGGCTGCTGACCGACCAGATGGGTACGCTCGACCTTCGAGGCTTCGGCGCAGATGACCTCCCATTGGCGATCTGCGCCGCGGGCGCGCTCCTGCAGTACGTAAGAGATACGCAGAAGTCGGCCGTGCCGCACATCCGCGCCCTCAACGTAGAGGAACGCACCGACGCGCTGATCATCGACGCACCGACTCGCCGCAATCTCGAGCTGGATGTCAGTCTGACGGGCAACCCGGATGCCACACTCTTCGCGCTCATCGATAAATGCGTGACATCGATGGGCTCACGGCAGCTGCGGCGTTGGCTCAATCGCCCGCTCACCGATCAGGCTGCATTGCGCAGCCGCTATCAAGGCCTCGGCGCGCTGATCGACCAGCGCAGATTCGAGCCCTTGCGCGAGCACCTGAGCGGCATCGGCGACGTGGAAAGGATCCTATCGCGTGTCGCGCTCCGTTCCGCCCGCCCGCGGGATCTCACTCAATTGCGCATGTCGTTGAGTGCGTTACCCTCACTGCGGGCCGCCCTGGCCGAGATAGATTCGCCCCTGCTGCGTGAGCTGCGGAACCGCATCGACGAGCACGGTGCGATCGTTCGGCTGCTCGGCGAGGCCATTGCTCCAGACCCGTCGACCTTTCTGCGTGACGGCGATGTCATCGCGCAGGGGTATGACGCTGATCTCGACGAGCTGCGGCGCATTTCCACGCACACCGACGACTTCCTGCTGGAGCTCGAGAAGCGCGAGCGCGATCGGTCAGGCATTCCCGGTTTGAAGCTCGGCTTCAATCGCGTGCAGGGTTTTTTCATAGAGATCACGCGCAAGGATGCCGAGCGCGTCCCCAAGGACTACATCCGCCGGCAGACCGTCAAATCCGCGGAACGCTTCATCACTCCGGAATTGAAGTCGTTCGAGGACAAAGTCCTGAGCGCTCGCGAGCGAGCTCTCGCTCGCGAGCGGCAGATCTATGAAGAGATCCTGACTCGACTGATCGACCGCCTGGGACCGATGCAGCTCACCGCGGGCGCGCTGGCGGAGTTGGATGCGATCGCCGCGCTGGCGGAGCGGGCGTGCCACCTGGAATGGACCCCGCCCGAGCTCGTGAGCGAGCAGCGCCTGAGCATCGAGGCAGGACGGCATCCAGTCGTGGAGCGCTTTTCAGAGACTCCCTTCGTCCCCAACGATCTGCGCCTCGATGCGCAGCGGCGGATGCTGATCATCACGGGACCCAACATGGGTGGAAAGTCCACCTACATGCGCCAGGCCGCCCTCATCGTGCTGCTGGCGCATATGGGCAGCTACGTGCCGGCCAATCGCGCCGTCATCGGACCCCTCGATCGCATCTTCACACGCATTGGCGCCGCCGACGACCTGGCCGGCGGCCGCTCCACGTTCATGGTCGAGATGACAGAAGCGGCTAACATTCTCAACAACGCCAGTGCGCGTAGCCTGATCCTGATGGACGAGATCGGCCGGGGCACCAGCACGTTCGACGGCCTGTCGCTCGCCTGGGCCGTGGCGCGGCACATCGCGGCGCATTTGAAGGCATTCACGCTGTTTGCGACACACTACTTCGAGCTCACGACACTCGCGACCGAGGTGGAAGGCTGTGCAAACGTGCATCTGGACGCCACGGAGCACGGTGAAGGCATCGTGTTCCTGCATGCGGTGAAGGACGGTCCCGCCAACCGCAGCTATGGACTGCAGGTAGCGCAGCTTGCCGGAGTACCGCGGGAGGTGATCGCTCACGCGCGCCGCTACCTGGAGATGCTCGAGTCGCACCGGGACCGTCAAGACGGAACCACGCGCTCGGGCGCCGCGCAGCAGGAGCTCCCTTTGTTCGAGCCCGAAACCCCAGCGCCCGATGAGCTGCGCGCGCAGCTCGCGGCCTTGGATCCCGATGAGCTCACTCCGAAGGCAGCCCTCGAAGCCCTCTACCGGCTACGCCAGTTGCTATAGGCCAGTTGCTTCACGATGGGCGCCTATTCCCGCGAAAAGCGGCCGTGTAACAGAAACTCGCCGGTCTCGCGTGCTACGCGTGGCGAGACCAGCATGCCCGCGTGACTGACCGGAAGCCTCAAGTGCTCCGTCGCGCCGGGCATCAGTGTCTCGCTGACCGCAATCGTCCCGTCGCAGTCCTCCTCGAACTGCGCCAGAATCTGGCCGATTCCCAGCGCCTGCGTCCCGGCAATGACCCCGAGCTGGCGATCCGCCAGCGTCCAGCGGCGCTCGTGCGGCTGCAGCAGCTCGTCCGCCACAGGCTTGCCCATCAGGTTGGCGACGAGGCGAATGTGGCTGGCCTGGACCGCCGCGCGGCTGGCGACCGAGGGGGTACCCAGGAACACCACCCGCCCGGGTGGCTGCCGCGGGAACCGTTCGAAAAAACGATAGATCACCAGCCCGCCGAGACTGTGGCCGACGAGATGCAGCCGCCATGGGCGCAGCTCCTGCACCAAGGCCTGCAGGTCATCGACGATCTGTGGCATCGTGGACGAGGCAGCGGCGTAGCGGAAGGCGCGGACCTCGAATCCGAAGTCGTTCGCAAGCCGGCGCCGAAGAAAAAGCGACTCGCCGCCGGACATCCACAAGCCATGAACGTAGACGACGACCGCCGCATTCGTGCTCAACGGTCCTCACTCCCGGGGGGGAACCCCCGTCCATGGCCGACATTTAACAAGAAATGAGTGCGCAACGTAAGACGCCTGAGCGCAGTTGCGCAGCGGGTCAAGTGGCGGGCCTCGCCGGCTATCTCGTGCTCCACTCCGAAACAGTCGCGGCGTCTCGAAGGCGGCTGCGCGCGATCTTCTGCGCGACAATTGCCACGCTGTGCTGCGCGCGCGCCCTGCACGCCGCGGACCCGCAGTCCTACAAAGTAGATATCGCCTCGACCGGGGACAGCACCCGCGACGACACGCTCAAGGCGACTTCCGATTTGATCAACCTGCGCAAAACGGCACCCGTCGGTCCTTTCGCCTTGATCGGTCGTGCGCGAGGCGACCTGGATCGGCTGAAAACCGTGTTGGAAAGCTACGGTTATTACCAGAGCTATGTCGACATCAAGATCGACGGCCTGGCCCTCGACGATCCGGCCCTTGGAGAGGAGCTCTCCGCAAAACCCTCGGGTGATGACGCGCTGGTCAAGATCACGTTCAGCCTCGGACAGC
>CAZLYG010000160.1:3816-10218 GCA_964563075.1 uncultured Steroidobacteraceae bacterium
TCACCTGCGTCGGATCGAGCTCGACGGCGAGATCCCCGAGAGCGCCAAGGGTGCCCTGGGACTCTCGAGCGGTGCGCCGGCGGTCGCCGCCAATGTACTCGCCGCGGGCGAGCGCTTGCAGACCGCACTGGCCGATCAGGGATATGCGTTTGCGAAGGTGGACCCGCCTGTCGCGCACGAAGACCCGACCAATCGAGTGCTCGACGTCAGCTATCACGTCACGACCGGTCCGCGCGTGAAGATCGGCCCGATCCGTATCAGAGGGCTCAAGGAGGTCAATGAGGACTACGTGCGCAGACGGCTGCTGGTGCACAGCGGTGAGGACTATGGTGCCAGCAAGATCGAGACTGCACGCAAGGACCTGCTCGCCGCCGGCGTGTTCTCCTCGGTCTCGGTGCAGCTCGGTACGGAGGCACAGAGTAAGGATGGAGTCCCCGTTACCTTCCGCGTGCGCGAGCGTCAGCGACACGCCGCGAGCATCAACGTCGCCTACTCGAGCGACTTGGGAGGCAGCACCGGATTCACCTGGACCGATCGCAATCTCACGGGCAAGGCGGACCAGCTCTCGTTCTCGGCGACCGCCATCAATCTCGGCGGTGGCACCGCTACGACCGGCATCGGCTACGACGTCCGCGGACAATACCTGATTCCGGACTGGAAAACGCGCGACCAGTCGCTGCAGACCGGCATCGGCGCGCTCAAGCAGCAACTGGAGGCATACACGCAGACCGCGCTGAACATAGGCATGGCGGTGAACCGCAAGCTCTCTGATATCTGGAGTGCGAGCGCCGGGCTCACGGCCGAAGAGGAGCGTATCGATCAGGAATGCGTCACTCGCGACTACACGCTGCTGGCGCTTCCGCTGAGCGCCACCTTCAATACCACCGGGCTGAGCTCACCGTTGGTGGACCCCGACAAGGGTGTTCGGGCCACTGCCAGTGTCGCTCCCACGGCATCGTTCCGGTCATCCTCCAGCCTGGACGCGGGCTGTCCGGAATCATCGCTTCCACAGGTTTCTGGCGCTCAACCCACTGCCGGCTTCGTGGTCACTCAAGTGACGCTCGCGTACTACCTGGATCTGAACTGGCTGCACCTGAGTGCCACACCCGGTCGCCGCGTACTGGCGATGCGTGTCCTGGGCGGCCTGGCGGCCGGCGCGAACGAGTTCAGCCTGCCACCCGATCAGCGCTTCTACGCAGGCGGCAGCGGTACGATTCGCGGCTATCGCTACCAGTCGATCGGCCCTCTGTTCCCCGACAACAACCCCAAGGGCGGAACCGCTATTGCTGCGGGAACCCTCGAGTTCAGGCAGCGCATCGGCGCCAACTTCGGGATGGCCGTGTTCGTCGACGGTGGCCAGGTGAGCGATACGCTGAACGTGCTGGCGGGTACGTTACGCTTCGGTGGCGGGGCGGGTGTGCGCTACTACACACCGATCGGGCCCATCCGCGTCGACCTCGCCGCGCCGCTCGGCCGCAAAATGGGGGATGACGCCTTCGAGATCTATATCGGACTGGGACAAGCTTTCTGATGCGACGTGCGCTGAAAATCTCGGCGTGGACGTTGGGCTCGCTCGCGCTGCTGTGCGTGCTCCTGGTGGTGGCTGTGCTCATCATCGGCAACACCGATCCGGGGCGTCGTCTCCTCGAGCGCCTGACCGCCCGCTTCACGGCCGGACACGTGCAGCTCGCGGGGCTGGCCGGACCGTTTCCGGCGGCCCCGGACCTGGGCCGGCTGCAGCTCAGCGACGACAAGGGCGTCTGGCTGACGGCTGAGCACATCTCCCTGCGCTGGTCGCCGTGGGCCTTGCTGGCGCGGCACGTCGAGGTGGAGAGTCTGAGCGTTGCGCGCCTGGACATCGAGCGCCGGCCAGTCACCCAGCCGCGGAAAAAGAAGAAGACCTCCTACTCCGTCCCCCACTCCGACCTCGACCGCGTGTCAGTGGACACGCTGCAGCTTGGGGCCGGACTCGTGGGCAAGCCGGCCTCTCTCATCGTGCGCGGCAGCGCCCATCTGCTGTCACTGCGGGACGCCACAGCGTCCGTTACTGCGCAGCGTACTGGAGGTGTCGGCAACTATGAGCTGCAGCTGCGCTTCGACCCCGCTCGAGTGGATGCGACGCTCAAGATTCAAGAGCCCGCCAACGGCCCGCTGCAGAACATCCTGACACTACCGGGGTTGGGCGACCTCTCGGCACTGGTGAGCGTCAGCGGACCGCGAACGGCGGAAGACCTCGAGGTCACGCTGGATGCCGGCGGGGCGCACGGCCGCGTACAGGGCAAGGTCAACATCGAAGGGGCTTCGGCCAACCTCCAGTATGCGTTCGATACCGCCAGAATGGCGCCGTCGCCCCGACTTTCCTGGGACAACCTCTCCCTGCACGGACACTGGCAAGGCACGCTCAGGCAGGCCGCGGCCGATGCACAACTCCAGGTGCGCTCACTGGAGGCCCCCGGCGGCCTGCAGATCGCGGCGCTCGACGCAAGCCTGAGTGCACAGGGCAGCCTGCTGCGCCTGCATTCGGTCGTCGAGGGACTGACAATCCCCGGACCTCAGCCGAAACTGCTGCAGGCTGCGCCCCTGACGATCGATGCCTCCACGCACCTGGACGAAAAAGGCCGGCCGGTGGATCTCTCCGCCACCCACCGCTTGTTCACGCTCAGCGGACGTGCAATGACATCTGGTGACCAAAGCGCACAGTTGGATCTGCGTGTGCCGGACGTAGCTCCACTGGGTGCTTTTGGGGGGCAGAAGCTCCGTGGCAATGCTGCGTTGAAAGCACATATCGAGCGCAGCGGCTCAGACACTCATCTGACCGCCGACCTGACGGGCACGATCGACGGTGGGGCGGCGAGCTGGGCGGGGCTGTTACGCGGCGGACAGACCAGACTGCAACTGGCCACGGTACTCAATGACAAGGAATTGAACATCCAGCATTTGTCATTGACGGCTCCCGCGCTCACTGCGGCACTCAGCGGCACAGCCGCGCGCGCCGACACGAGGGATCTGAACATTCGCATGGATGTCGGCCTCCCCGATCTGGCGAAGGTGTCCTCCACCGTGGCCGGATCGCTGCAGGTCTCGGGCAAGCTCTCCGGTCCCAGCAACAATCTGTCCACGGACGTGAGAGTGACTTCGACACTGTCGGTCCGCGGCTCTCCGAGCGGTACGGTAACGGCCAGCGTGCGTGCCAACGGCCTGCCCAAGGAGCCCCGCGGCAACATCAACGCGCAGGGCAGCCTGGACGGGGCGCCGCTGCTCGTGGACATCTCACTGCAGCAGGAAAGCAACCACACACTGCACGCGATCGTGCACGGCGCCGACTGGAAAAGCGCCCACATCAAGGGCGACCTGTCGGCGCCGATGGACGCAGACGGCTCGAGTATCGACCGCGCGAACGGCAACATGCGCATCGAGATGACTCAGCTCGCCGATCTCAACCGGCTGCTCGGCACCTCTCTCCAGGGCGGCATCTCGGGGCAACTCGCGTTGCGGCCCGGCCGCAACGGCTCGAATGCCCAGATCGAGCTCGATGCCCGCAATGTCGTGACGGGCCGCCTCACGACGAGTGCGCAACTGAGCGCCGCCGGAACGATGCAGGCGCTCAACGTGAAGCTCGCAGCACAATCCCCCGGTGTCGGCGGGCGGCCGGCAGACATCACCGCCACCTCGAAGCTCGACGTCGACGCGCGCGAGCTGCAGTTGAGCACGCTGGAAGCGCACTACCACGACCAGACCGTTCATTTGTTGTCGCCGGCCCGACTGTCGCTCGCCAACGGATTCTCCATCGAGCATCTGTGGCTGGGTGCCCAGGACGCCGTGCTGGAAGTCGATGGGCGTCTGTCACCGGAATTGAGCGCACGCGTCTCCCTCAAGCAGGTGAAGCCCGCGCTCGTCAACGCCTTCGTGCCAAATCTGCTCGCGGCAGGAACCATTCAGGCGGATGCTGACGTGAAGGGCAGCTTCAAAGCCCCGGAAGGCACCGTGCATGTAGATGCCACGGGCATGCGCTCGGCAGCCAATCAAGCCAACGGGCTACCCGCGACGGACTTTCATCTGGTCAGCCAACTGATGGGCAATACCGCCGATGTCGACGCGAAGCTCACGGCAGGTAAAGCATCGCAGATCACGCTCAATGGCCGTGCCCCACTGGCGCAGGACGGAGCGTTGGATCTGGCCCTGGCTGGAACTGGCGATATAGCCGTGATGAATCCGCTGCTGGAGGCCAGCGGTAAGCATGTCACCGGGCAAGTGAAGATCGATACAAAGGTGACCGGCTCCGCAACCGACCCGCAGGTTTCTGGCACGGTTCGCGTCTCCGGCGGCAGCATGCGCGACTATATCCAGGGCACGAACCTCACAGACATCACTGCGGAAATCACTGGCAATGAGCGAATGCTGCGGATCGAAAAGCTCACCGCACGCGCAGCCCCAGGCGATGTGTCGGTCACAGGCACGATAGGCATTCTGGAAACAGGCATTCCGGTGGATCTCAAGCTCGAGGCCAAGAATGCCCAACCCGTCGCGAGCAACATCGTCACGGCCAACCTGGATTCGCAGATCACAGTGAAAGGCACGGCCCGGCAGCGGCTGGACGTCGCCGGCAAGATCCATATCAATCGCGCCGACGTGCAGGTCCCGGGCGGTCTGCCGCCGAATGTCGCAGTACTCGACGTTCGCCGTCCCGGCAAGGCCGCCCCACCGCCCCCCGAGAACAAGCTCATCATCGGTCTGAATATCTCCGTGGATGCGCCTCGACAGATCCACGTGAAGGGCCGCGGACTGGATGCCGAGCTGGGTGGCGAGCTGCGCATTCGGGGCACGACTGCCTCCCCGACGGTCAGCGGAGGGTTCGAGCTGCTGCGCGGCACCTTCACGCTGGCCAGCAGTCACCTCACCTTCAGTCAGGGCACCGTGACATTCAACGGCGCGGGGCTGCAGAAGAAGATCGATCCGACACTGGATTTCGTGGCGCAGACGCAGGTCCTGGATGTGACCGCCACGGTGCGCATCACGGGCCTCGCTGACGCTCCGAAGATCGAGCTGAGCAGTACTCCCGACTTACCGCAGGATGAGATTCTCGCCCGCCTCCTGTTCGGAGTGAGCGCGTCGCAGCTCACCGCGCTGCAGGTCGTGCAGATCGGCGCAGCGCTCGCCTCCCTGGGCGGCGGGGGTGGCGGTTTCAATCCGTTGGAGAAGATTCAGAAATCCCTCGGCCTCGATCGATTGACTGTATCCGGCGGCTCGAGCAGCGGAGCACCCGGCAGCCCCGCCAACAACACCGGCCCGAGCATCGAGGCCGGGCGGTACGTATCCAGTCGCGTGTTCGTCGGCGTGAAGGAAAGCACGACCGGCACCACTCAGCTCGCCGTCGACGTGGATCTGGCCAAACGCCTGAAGCTGCAGGCAAGGGTGGGCAATGGCACCGCGACTGCCCAAGGGACTACGCCGGAGAACGATCCGGGGAGCAGCCTGGGCATCGCCTACCAATGGGAGTACTAGTTGGTCGGCGGTGGCGTGCGCACACGGATGTGCAGCTCGCGCAACTGCTTCTCGGTGACCTCTGTCGGCGCGCCCGACATCATGTCCGTCGCCATCTGAGTCTTCGGGAAAGCAATGACCTCACGGATGCTATCGGCGCCCGCCATCAGCATCGATAACCGATCGAGTCCGAACGCAATGCCGCCGTGCGGTGGCGCTCCGAACTTGAGAGCCTCCAGGAGGAAGCCGAATCGGAGCTGCGCTTCCTCGGCACTGATGCCGAGCAGCTCGAACACCGCCGATTGCATTTCTTCGCGGTGAATACGAACCGACCCGCCGCCGATCTCGGAGCCGTTCAGTGTGATGTCGTACGCCTTCGCCAGCGCCGTGTCCGCAGACGCACGCAGCACGGCTGGATCGTCGGTCGCCGGTGAGGTGAAGGGGTGATGGACGGCGCCCCAGCGCTTCTCCTCCGCATCCCACTCGAACATCGGGAAATCGACGATCCACAGCGGGCGCCAGCCGGGCTCGACGAGCTTCAGGTCCTGTCCGACCTTCAGCCGCAGCGCACCGAGCGCGTCGCTCACCACCTTGGCACTGTCAGCGCCGAAGAACACGAGATCTCCATCCCGCGCGCCCGTCCGCTCGAGAATCCCCGTAACGGCAGCGTCGCTCAGGAACTTGACGATCGGTGACTGCAGGCCCTCGCGCCCCTTGGCGCACTCGTTGACCTTGATATAGGCGAGCCCCTTCGCGCCGTATCTGGCGACGAAAGCCGTGTAGTCATCGATCTGCGACCGGGGCATGCCCGCGCCGTTGGGCACGCGCAAGGCGGTCACGCGTCCCTTCGGATCCTTCGCCGGCCCCGCGAATACCTTGAAGTCGCAGTCCCGCACCAGGTCTGCGACGTCGACGAGCTCC
>CAZLYG010000161.1:0-10101 GCA_964563075.1 uncultured Steroidobacteraceae bacterium
TCTCGAGCGTGGGCATGCGCCCGCGCACGATGCGCATCTCATTGACGAGATCGTAGGGCCGCGCCTCGCCGGCGACCGTTCCGCTCTCCGTGCTGACGGCGCCGGAGTCGACGCCGTGAATCAGGGCGTCGATCTCGGCTTGATCGAGTATCTTGTCGTCGCTCACGCTACTGCATCACGAAACTGGTGAAATAGATGGCCTCGACGAGCTCGGGCTTACCGCCCGCTCCGGCGACGACTTTGCGGACGGCTTCGAGGGCGTCCGCACGCAGCTTCTCCTTGCCGGCGCTGGTGGAGATCGTGGCGTACTTCTGATTGCCGAACAGCAGCAGCAGGTCGTTGCGCACGACCGGGTCGTTGGCCTTCAGCAGATCCAGGGTGGGCTGATCGCGCGACATCACCTGCACCGTGATCTGCAGGAAGCGCACGGCCTGGTCGGCCTCGAAGTTCACGACGAACGGCGGATCGAGCGCCGCATAGAGCGGCGGACCTTTGACGACTTCCTTGGCGGGCTTGGTGATCTTCTTGTCGTGCCCCGACGCAGTGGGCGCGGAACGGAAGAACGGCCCGAGGAAGGCCCCCGCGCCGGCACCTGCGACCACCAGGACCACCGCAATGATGATCGTGATCCATCTTCCCTTGCCGCCGCTGCCTGACGGAGCAGACTCTTCTGCCGGTGCAAGTACGGGAATGTCAGCCATCGTCAGCTCAGCTCCGCAATGAGGAACGCCCACGCAAGGGGGTGCAACGGCTATGCCACGGGCTTTGGAGCGCTGCTAAGTAGCTGAACTGAAATGACTTTCGGGCTTTTCAGGAGTGTGAAACGCGTCGCACGGAGAGCGCGCGACGGTTTCTTGGCGGGGCGGGCGCGCCCTTGCCGGCTAGGCGTAGGTGTCGAGCAAACCCAACCGTGCCGGCATCACAGTAGATACTGTCGTGCTCTCTTCGGAAACCGCGGATATTCCCGATACGCCAGTGACGGATGGGGGCTTGTTCTGTTGCCTGGGCGGCTCGCGCGAGACGCCCGCATCCGTCAGCGTGAGTCCCTGGCCCGCGAACATTTCCCGCAGCCGCGGGAGTGCCTGCTCGAGAGCGGTGCGGGTATCGGCCTGTGCGGCGCCAAACATCACGCTGGTGGCGCCGTTCTGCACCGAGATGTGTACCTCGACCGGGCCGAGGTGCTCGGGTGAGAGCTTCAGGGAGGCGGACTCGATTCCCTGCTTTGCCATCCAGGTGACTTTCCCGCCGAGCTCGTCGGTCCAGGCGGAGCTGCCCACGGGGGACTTCACGTCCGACAGGTGCGCCGGAACCGGCTGCGTGGAAAAGTGTGACCCGATATTCAACTGGGGATTCAGCGCCGCTGCTGCGGCTGTCGCGGAGTTTCCACCGTTGTCGGATGCTGGCGAAGAGTCTCCCGAGGAGGAGGAACCGTCGGACTGTGTAGGGTCCTTGCCGCTCGCCGATGTCTTTGCGGCGTCGGCGTCACCTACGAGCAGGGCTGCGAGATCCTGCGCAGTCGTCGTAGCGACCTCTTTCCCGTCGGTCGTCGAAGCTGTACCTGCCGCCCTGGTCGAGCTGGCGGACGCGGCAACAACACCATTCAGCGAAGCCGCCGCGATGCTCGTCTGAGCTGCTCCAGATGACGTCGGTGACTGTGCCGCCCCGTTGGCAACAGCAGCCGGCGGCGACGCCATATATTGCGAAAGCAAGGCGAGCGCCGCAGCGATGGCACTGGGGTCCGTGCTTGCGGGTGCCGCGCCATCGGCGGACTTCGTGTCGTCAGCCGTGGAGCTCGAGTCCTGGGACCGGGCAGCCGTTGGGCTCGTGGGGTTCGCCGCTGCCGTCTGTGCCGCGGCGCTGTTGGCGGTCGATTGGGCCAGCATCTGCAGAAAATTCGGTGTGCCTCCAGCGGCCTGCGTCGAGCCGCCTGAGCTCGACCCCGCATTGGCGCCTCCTGCGGCAGCGGTGCTGCCGGATCGGCCCATGCCGGCACCGTTGGATTTGCCGCCAGCGCCGTTGCCATTGGCGCCGTTGGATTTGCCCGGGGAGTTGGATCCGCCGGCCGTGCTGGGGCGGTTGGAGGCACTGGCAGCGCTGGATCCGCCGCCGCCGTCGGAGCGGGCCGTGCCGTTGGCCCCGCCAGCGCTGCTGGACCCGCCGGTACCGTTGGAGTTGCCTGAGTTGCCGATACCGTTGGAGTTGCCGGCACCGTTGGCTCCGCCAGCGGCGGATCTGCCGGACGGCGCGGCCGTGTCAGATCCCGTGGCGGCGCCACTGGAGCCGGTTCCCGCTGTGGCAGCGGAACCGGCCGCTGAATTGCCCGTACCGCCCAGGAGTGTTGCCATGCCGCTGCTCGGGGGGCGGGAAGAGGCACCCGTCGGGGCCGGAGCAGAAGAGGAAATTGACTCAAGACCCACGCCGATGCACTCCGTGCGCGCCTGCGCGCTGTGAGAATTCGTCGGATTCTTTTTGCTCGTGCCGCTCGAGCTCCTTGCGGTCGGCGCTGTTCCAGACCTGCACCATGTGATCGACCGCGTCGGCGCGCTGCGCCGCTCCTTGCCAGTTGCGGCGTTCGGTGTCCCTTTGCGCCTTGGCGCGCGCCACGATCTGCGCCTGCTGTCGCAGAGCGTCGTCGAGGCGCGCGAGAAACACCTGGTAGTCGCGGGCACTTGCGGCGCTCATGCCGCTGCCGGCCTTGGAGCTGAAGTCGCGCAGGTAACCGGCGCGATAACCTTCCAGCTCGGCAAGCTTGGCCTCGCTGTCGAGGACGCGCTTCTCGCTCGCCGCAAGGGCCTGGGCGCGCTTGCGCTCCTGGTCATCGACGACCTTCTGTACGACCGCCATTCTCTGCGAGCGCTTGGTGGCCATCTATCACGTACCTCGCGTGGCGTTGCCGGCGTCACTGTCCGCCAAGGCCGCCTGCAGGGCTGTGAGGCTTACCGCGAAATCGGCACGTTCGTGCAGATCCTGTTGCAGAAAGCGTTGCATCCGTGGCCAGAGCGCGATGGCGGCATCGATCCGGGGATCGCTCCCGCGCGTATAAGCACCTATTGCAACCAAGTCGCGGTTCTGCTGGTACGTGGACAATATCTGGCGGAACTGGCGCGCCGTCTGGACCTGCTGCGGCGAGGCAATCTCGTGCATCGCGCGGCTGATGGAAGCTTCCACGTCGATGGCCGGATAGTGGCCGCTCTCGGCAATCCGCCGCGACAGCACAATGTGCCCATCCAGGATCGCTCGTGCGGCATCTGCGATGGGATCGTTCTGGTCGTCTCCTTCGGTCAGCACTGTGTAGAACGCCGTGATCGACCCGGAACCCGCGGCGCCGTTGCCCGCGCGCTCCACGAGCTGCGGCAGGCGCGCGAATACCGACGGCGGATAGCCTTTGGTGGCCGGCGCTTCGCCGATTGCCAGGCCAATCTCGCGTTGCGCTTGAGCAAAGCGCGTCAGTGAGTCCATCAGGAGCAACACGCTCAGCCCTTGATCGCGGAAGTACTCCGATATCGCGGTGGCAAGCCACGCGCCGTGCAGACGCATCAGGGGAGGGTGGTCGGCCGGACTCGCGACAACGACTGCGCGACGGCGGTCTTCGGGGCCGAGGATGCGCTCGACGAATTCCTTCACTTCGCGGCCGCGCTCACCGATCATGCCGACGACGATGATATCCGCGCTCGTGTAGCGCGCCATCATCCCGAGCAGGACGCTCTTACCGACACCACTGCCTGCAAACAGGCCCACACGCTGGCCGCGGCCGATGGTCAAGAGCGAGTTGATTGCCCGCACGCCTACGTCGAGAGGCTCCGAGATAGGCTGGCGCTGCAGCGGATTGATGGGCCGGCCGGTGAGACGCACGGTGGCTTCGCAGTCGATCGGGCCCAGACCATCGAGGGGCGCAGCCGCGCCATCAACGATGCGCCCCAGCAGCTGAGGCCCTACGCGCACTGTTCCGGCGCGCTGCCGGGGCACGACGCGTGCATTGGGTCCCAACCCATGAGCATCACCGGTGGGCATGAGATACAGGCGGTCGCCGGCGAAGCCGACGACTTCGGATTCGACGCGCTGTCCATCGCCTGCGATGACATCGCAGCAGTCTCCGATCGAAGCCTGGCAACCCACCGCTTCGAGAGTCAGTCCGATCATGCGTGTCAGGGATCCCTCGACGGGCGGCGGCGGCGTCAACTGCGCTCGCCGCTTGCGTCGCTGGAGGCGCTCGCTCCAGGGGATTCCCCGGTCGGTGCTCAGGTCAGGGGACACGCTCTTCACCCAGAGTGCTCGTCATGACGGCGTGCACGCGGCTCTCGAGGCGTGCATCGATCTGCGAGGTCTCACTTCTGACGACGCAACCGCCGCGCGACAGAGTCGGGTCCTCTACGATTGTCCACGCACGCTCGGTTGCAGGTGTCGCAAGCCGCTCGCGAACAGTGGCGGCATCCTCAGGGTGCAGGTGCACACGCACTTCGCGAGCGGCGATGGGAAGTTGGCCCAGAGACTCGCGAATGATCGCGATCACCTGCGCAGGATCGATGCTCAGCTCCCGACGGGTCAGCTGCTTGCCTACCGTGAGCGCGAGTTGCGTCAACTCGCTCTCTACGCGCGCATCCAGCTGCTGCAATGGGCGGGCCAGCAGCTGCAGGATCGAATCGATCTGCTGCAGGCGCGCATCGAGCGCGGCGATGCGGCCCTGCATTTCGGACTGCGCCTTGGCGAGTCCGGCTTCATAGCCCCGTGCTTCGGCTTCCTGGCGCGCCAGGCGTGCGGCGTTGGGACCGGAATTGCGGTCATCGCGGGGCCGGCCGATGACCGGACCTTCCATCTCGGGCATCGCCCAGCGCTGGACCGCGGCGGGTCCCGCCGGGGTGGGGCGGCGCTGATCAGACAAACTCTTCTCCCTTGCCGCCGAGGCTGATGGCGCCGGCTTCGGCCAGCTTGCGTGCCGCTGACAGGATCTCCTTCTGCGCCGCCTCGACTTCGGAAATGCGCACCGGGCCTTTCGCCTCCAGGTCGTCCTTGAGCATCTCGGCGGCGCGCTGCGACATGTTCTTGAAGATCTTCTCCTTCAAGGCTTCTTCCGAGCCCTTCATGGCGAGCATCAGGCGGTCGCCGGGGACCTGGCGCAGCAGCTCCTGCATGCTGCGATCGTCGAGCTCGATGAGGTTGTCGAATACGAAGATCAGATCCTGGATGCGCTGCCCCAGAGCGGCATCCGCGTGCGTGATCTGTTCCATGATCGCGCCTTCTGCGCTCGGCTCCAGGAAGTTGATGATGTTGGCCGCGGCCTTTGCTCCGCCCAGCACGGACGTCACGCCGGCCTGCTTGCCGGAGAACTGCTTCTCCATGATGTCATCGAGCTCGGACAGCGCCGAGGGTTGCACGCCATCCAGGGTTGCGATGCGCACGACGACGTCGGCACGCACGTTGGCCGGCAGATGGCCGAGCACCTCCGCGGATTGATCGGGGTCGAGGTAGGCGAGCACGATGGAGATGATCTGCGGATGCTCGAGCCGGATCAGCTCGGCCACGGCGCGCGGGTCCATCCACTTCAGCGCCTCCAGGCCTTTGGTGGAGCGGCCGATGTTGATGCGGTCGATGATGCTGGCCGCCTTGTCCGCACCGAGCGCATCGACGAGCACCTTCCTCAGGAACTCGTCCGTACCGACGCCCACGGCGGTCTGGCTTTCCACGGAAGTGGTGAAGTCGGCCACGACGCCCGTGACCTCCTCGCGTGACACCCCGCTCAGCTTGGCCATTGCCGAGCCGATGCGCTGCACTTCCTTCGCGCCCATGTGTTTGAGCACCTGCGCCGCTTCCTGCTCGCCCAGTGTCAGCAATAGAATCGCCGCGCGCTCGGTCCCGGTGCGCGCTTCTTTGCGGTCGCGCTCATTCATCCTGGTTTACCCATCCACGCACGACTTGTGCGACGCGCTTGGGGTCCTGGTTGACCATGGAGCGGGCCTGGGCTACCTGCACTTCGTGCGTTACCGCCTGGGCCGTCTGCCGCTCGGCAGTGACCTGCTGCGATGGCAGGGCCGGAGCGCTCGCCACGGCGACGGCGCGCGCCTGTCCCATCAGATTCTTCACCAACGGACGCAGGACCGAGAGCACCAGCACGAGCAGCACGATAGCGCCGGCTCCCAGCTTCGCCAGCTGCTGGAAGAGGGGTGATTCCCAGATGGGCGGCTTCTCCAGATCACCCTCGTCCGCGGCCGGCGCTTCGGGCGTGAATGACTGGTTGACCACGTTGACAGCATCACCACGCGACTCGTCGTAGCCGACGGCGTCCTTGACCAGCTGGGTGATGTGATCGAGCTGCGGCTGAGTCAGTGGGACGTCCACCGTCTTGCCGTCCTTGTTCGTCGTGTGCAGGTTGTCGATGAGCACCGCGACTGTCAGGCGATGCAGCTTCCCGGCAGGCTGGCGCGTGTAGGCGACCTTGCGATCGATCTCGTAATTGCGAGTCGCTTCCCTGGAGGTGCTGGTCTCGTTGCCGGCGCCGGCGGTGGTCGCGCCCGCGACCGCTTCGGTCGCTGCTGCCGGAGTCTTAGCAGCAGCGCCCGCAGCGGCCGGGGCCTTCGAAGCGTCAGCGGCTTTCGGGGCCGCCGTGTTCGGCGGCGGCAGAGCCACACCGCCAGAGGGAGGTTGATTGGTGAGTGAGCCCGGCACTCCCTGAGGTCCTGAGCCGTCGCGATTCACCTGCTCGGAGGTCTGCTCGCTGCGTACGACCTGGCTGTCGGGCTTGTACTGCTCGCTCGCTTCCTCCGTGGTCGACATGTCCATCTGGGCGACAACCTGCGCGCGGACTCTTCCGGGCCCCACGAGCGGTGTCAGCAGCGTCTCGATGCGCTGCACGTAGTCGTCCTCCAGGCGGTGCACGAGGTCGAACTGCTTCTCGCGCAGTGAGAACTCGTCGTGCCCTTCCGGCGAGGAGAGCAAGCGACCTTGCTGGTCGACGACGGTCACCTGGCTGGCTTCCATGTCCGGGATGCTGGAGGCGACCAGATTGACAATCGCCTGCACCTGCTCCTGTTCGAGCCGCCGGCCTTGTTTCAATTGCACGAACACCGACGCGCTGGCGCCACGATGATCGCGAACGAAGGCGGATTGACGCGGCACCGCGAGATGTACGCGGGCGCCTTCGACGGGCCGCAGATTGGCAATCGTGCGCGCGAGCTCGGCCTCCAGTGCGTGCTGGTAGCGTTCGTTCTCGACGAACTGGCTGACGCCGAAGCCCGGGTCCTTGTCGATTGCGGCGTAACCGCCGCCGCCTTCCGGGAGGCCCTGTCCGGCGAGCTTCAGGCGGGCATCGCTGATGCGCTCGGCAGGCACTTCGATTGCATTCGAGCCCGGCTGCACGCGATAGGGTATCTGGGCGGCATCCAGCGCCTGCGCCACAGAAGCTTGATCCTCCGGGGAGAGGTTGTTGTAGAGCAGACTGAAGCTCGGGCCACGCGACCAGAGCACAACGGTGACGCCGACAGCGACCGCCGCCGCGATCCCGACCAACAGGAGAAGAGGTTTCAGGCCCGGGGGTATTCCCGACGGTGCCGGTGTGGTGATGACTTCCGCGGCCATGGGTCTTTGTCTATGGGCTCACTCAGATCTGCATGTTCATGATGTCCTGATACGCGCTGACCAGCCGGTTGCGGACTTCGGTCAGGGCGCGAAAGGACACGGTTGCCTTCTGCACTTCGAGCATCACCTGCGGCAGGTCGACGCCGGGTACGCCGCGTTCGAACTTGTCTGCCATGGTCGTGGCGCTCTGTTGGGTCTGATTGACCTGGTCGATCCCCTTCTTGAGCATCGTGGCGAACTCGCTGGCCGCCGTCTGCCCGGTCTCAGCGGTCGCCGCAGCGGCAGGGGGCCGGATCTGGGCGGACAGCGAGCGGATCTGGGCGAGCACACGATCGATTTCCATCTGACTCATGGGTCGTCCCTCAGGCAGCAGGCACGTCGATACCGGCTTCGCGCAGTCGCGCCAGCTTGTAGCGCAGGGTCCGCGGGCTGATGCCGAGCCGCTCGGCGGCTTCGCGGCGATTGCCGCCGCCGGAGCGCAACGCATCCAGGATCAGGTCACGTTCGGTCTGTCCGAGGGAGTCCGCGAGCGAGCCCGCGGCGGGGGTGGATCCCGGATCCTGGGTATTGGCGGTCGGCGCAGAAGCGGCCGGAGGCGGCGTCATATCGTTCGCGAGCTCGAACTGGATGTGCTCCGGGCGGATCACCGGCCCGTTCACCAGAATGAGCGCTCTCTGCAACAGGTTATCCAGCTCCCGCACGTTGCCGGGCCACCCATAGGTGAGCAGCAGGTGCGCCGCTTCGGCGCTCAAGGCCGGGATGCGCTCGCCCGGACGGACACGTCCGCTCAGCAGTTGCATCGCGAGGGGCAACACGTCATCGCGGCGCTGACGCAGCGGGGCAATGGCCAGGGGGAACACGTTCAAACGGTAGTAGAGGTCCTCGCGGAAGCGGCCAGCGGCAACTTCTTCGCGGAGACGGCGGTTGGTCGTAGCCAGTACGCGCACATCCAAAGGGATCGGCGTGCGCCCGCCCAGGCGCTCCACCTCGCGCTCCTGCAGCACGCGCAACAGCTTGGCCTGCAGGGACAATGGCATCTCGGTGACCTCATCTAGCAGCAGGGTGCCCCCCTGCGCCTGCTCGAATTTCCCCGGATGACCGGCATGTGCCCCCGTGAAGGCGCCACGCTCGTAACCAAACAGCATGGCCTCCAGCATGTTCTCAGGGATGGCGGCGCAGTTGACGGCGATGAACGGGCGGCTTGCACGGGGTGAGCGGCTATGGATGAATCGCGCCAGCACTTCCTTGCCGGTGCCGGACTCGCCAACGATCAGCACAGTGCAATCGCTTGCGGCTACGCGACGCGCGAGATCTGCAAGACGTTGGGAGTTGGCGGAGCACGCGACGGGGTCCGCCGCGACGCTCGCCTCTGCGCGCGCACTGCCCTCAGCCTGCGCCGGGACTGCGCTCTCTATACTGGTCTCGCCATCCGACATGCCAACCTCCACCTGAGGTGGTGGGTACACCGGAGTGGATGGTGCAAGAGGCGTGCCGGGGAAAAACGGTGCTGAAGCGTGAGACCGATCACACGGGCGGCAGCGTACTGCCGCCGCGAGCGTCAATCTTCCGGCGTTACATCGCCGCTGACGATACCGAGCTTGCGGAGTTTCTCGACGAGCGTGGTGCGGCGCAGGTTGAGGAGCCGCGCGGCGTGGGCGACGGTGCCCTTGGAACGCTCGAGCGCCTGTTCCACGAGCCGCCGCTCGATGGCGAGCAGGTGCTCGCGCAGGTCGAGGCCCTCATCGGGAAGGATCGCCAGGCGGTCAGCGCCCAGTGAGGCGATGGAAGAAGCGGGCTCGCTCGTGTTGGGATCGAGCGGCGCCGATTCCAACACATTGAGCACGTCCTGCTCCTCCAGTGCGGCGGCCGGCTCGACGGCAATGCTCTGCGAGGGGTCATCGAGGGCGGACACGCACAAGGAGCTGTCCAGGGCTTTGACCTCGAGCGTCCAGTCCACCGGCGGCCGGTACTTCGCCGGCAGGTCGGCGACTTCGACGACGCGGCCCGCACAGACGATGGACAGACGCTCGATCAGGTTGGCGAGCTCGCGAACGTTACCGGTCCACGGGTACAGTGCGAGGGCTCCGAGCGTACGCTGCGAAATTTGCAGCTGGCCACGACCCTCGGCGGCATTGGCGGCAACGAGGTCGCGCACCAGCAGCGGCAGGTCCTCGACTCGAGAACGCAGCGCCGGCATTTCGATGGGGAACACGTTGAGGCGGTGGAACAGATCCTCACGAAAGGTGCCACGCGCGATCGAATCTTCGAGATTGCGGTGCGTGGCGGCGATGATCCGTACGTTGCAACGGGTCGGCACATGATTACCGACGCGCTCGAAAACCCGCTCCTGCAGCACGCGCAGCAGCTTCACCTGCATGGTCGGGCTCATGTCGCCGATCTCGTCGAGGAACAGCGTGCCGCCCTCGGCGATCTCGAACCGGCCCTTGCGCGCGCACACGGCGCCGGTGAAGGCGCCTTTCTCGTGGCCGAACAGCTCGGATTCGAGCAGGTCGGCGGGGATCGCGCCGCAGT
>CAZLYG010000162.1:0-1001 GCA_964563075.1 uncultured Steroidobacteraceae bacterium
GCCAGCCACTACTGAGGCTGCCCCGCCCTCGTCGCCCTGCGGAAGCTCGCGTTCCAGATAGTCATGCGCAAGCTCTTTCGGCCTGGCCCGCGATAGCACATTCTTGAGATTCTCCTCGGCCGAAGCGCGACTCCATTCCGGCTCGAAGTCCTCTTTGCCGTAGAACACTGCCGCAGTCTCTCGATGGCGGGACAGAGCTACATAGGTGCTGTGCCTGTCGAAATGCGGTGTCGCCAGAACATACGTCGATCGACAGTCGACCCCTGCGACTTGTGAATCGTCGCCGCGTATCCGTGCTCGAGGTGCGGGTACTGCTTCGAATCCACAACAACCCTCCTCTGCTCATCGCCATCCATCCTCACCTGCAGCACGCCGTCTCGGATTTTCTCGATGACCCCAAGTGACCCGTTCTTCACTCCCAGGCTGCGCTCGTTCCGCAGGAAGTACAGCCGGTCGCCGGCGGCGAACTCCCGTACCAGCGCAATCTGCTCGTCCTTGCTGAGCTCCACCGGCAGCGCAATCTCCATCTCTCTGGCGAGCTGCGCGTCCTTGCGACGCTCCACCTGCTCAACCGCGTTCCACAGCACCTCGCGATTGAACACCCACTGTGGCGCGCCCTCAGGCGCCAGAATCTCCGTGTGCTCAACCCCACGCTTGCGCGTGAAATCGAAAGTCTTTCCCAGGCGCTGATCGTGCAGCTCCTCTGCCGCCCGGTACGCCGCAGAGGCAACCACGGACTGACCATTTGCCCGCGAAACGATCTTTGAGGTGAAGTGATAGATGGCCACCGAAAATCCCTCTTCATCCTTTCCCGCCACAGAGTGACCGCGAGTCCGCTCGCTCAAGAATCCGTGCCGCTCTCGGCCATGGATCAGCACTGACGTCGCGCAGCGATGTATAAGTGCGCCCTGTCGCTCCTTCGGAGCTCCGGGGCCGGACCAACGCTACTCTCAACGTCAGTGGGATGCTAGAGGTCTGGCGCTTCTTTCAGCACAGAGAAC
>CAZLYG010000162.1:1011-10095 GCA_964563075.1 uncultured Steroidobacteraceae bacterium
GCGTCACACAAGGAGGACGAACAGTGGTGGACCTCAATGAACGCATCGCGACACTGGAGGACCGGCTGAAACAGCTCAAGGCGAAATAGCATCTGATAGACAACCGGCGCCGAACACTCGAAACCCGTCGCAACCGCAAGGAGGACACGCGCCGAAAGATCCTGGTGGGTGCCATCATTCTCGCGAAAGTGGAACACGGAGAAATCAGCGGCACGCAATTGCGTCAATGGCTGTCGGAGTCCCTCACGCGCCCTGATGATCGCGCGTTGTTCGAATTACCGCCCGCGATCGCGACCATGACGGAACGCTGATTCCCGAGCCCGGAGCGGACTCCTACGCCACGGCTGCCGCAAAGGCCGCGAACAGGTCGCCCGGCAACGTATGCCGAAGTCTCCAGGTGATTGCCATCGGCTGCTCCGACTCGTGCTTCACGTATTGTGCCTGGCCCAGGAAGTAGAAGGCTCGCTGGTCGCTTCGCTCACGCGCAAAGAGCATGACGTGTGATCCAGTGGCCGCGTGATGCTGATAGCGCTGGCCCGTCTCACTGTCCGCGCGAACCACCGACTGACTTTCCCAATGGATGAGCTCAGAGCTGATCGCGTAATCCCGATAGCGCGTCGTCGGCGAGAATTGGCCTGTCGTCTTGTCCAGGGTAAAGGCCAGGAGGTCCGCACGCGCCTGCGTCGCCCAATACACTCCCGTCTGCCACGGAGCGACCCTGGCCCCCTCGCCCACGTTGAATCCCGCAAGGATCTCGACTCGCGTGTATTTCGCATGCACCAGTAACGGCACCGACGAATCGGCCGCCAGAGGGACGGCGACGTGTTCGATCCGAGCCGCGAGAACCTCAAAGAGCTCGAGCAGCTCCAAGCGCACGGCATTGTGGCTCCACAGCAATTCGGCACCCTGCGGGAGCGGAGTTTCCCTCGAGACCGAACCACCTACCATGGAACCGACGAGCATCCGGAGCAGGCGCCGCTCCGATTCAGGAAGATCATCGATCTGTGGCGGACGCTCGTCCTGCAAGAACCGCCCGTATGTACTCAGCCTCACCTGGTCGTCGACATGAAGCATCCGCCCACACGCCCGCCTCAGTGCGTCCTCGTGCGGACCCCTCACCCGCTCGGCAACTCCGGCGTCCTCCCGTAGGTCCGACCAGCTCTTATTCCCGCTGTAGATGTCCTCCAGCTCGAGACCGGTTTCCTCGAGATACCGGGATAGCGTGCAGGGCGCTCCCCCTATGGCCGCAAGTCGCCGCAACGCATCCACTCGTTCCGTCCAGCGAGAAGGAACGGCACTGCGAATGTTCTCCAAAACGATCGAGGTGGCTACGCGGTCGAGCTCCATGTGGCAGCCCGCGGGCAGGAACGGAAAACCCTCCTCAATCTGCTGCGTGAGCGACCTGCGCGTCCCGCCCAGGAGGGCCTGGAAACGTCGCTCGTAACGAAACTCCCCTCGGTGCCGCCCGACGAAATCGAGGACGATACACGCAACCTTGCCCTGGCTGCGCCGCAACCCGCGGCCGAGCTGTTGCAAGAACAGAGTCGGACTGTCCGTCGGACGCAGCATCAGCAGCGTATCGACCGTTGGCACGTCCACACCTTCGTTGAACAGATCGACGGAGAAGACGACGTTTACGCGTCGCTCCCTCAGATCCGTCAGCGCAGCGCGACGCTCCGCCTCCGGTGTATCGGACCAGATCGCCGTCGCCGACACGCCGGCGTTCTGGAACACTCGCGCCATGAAGCGAGCGTGCTCGATGCCCACACAAAACCCGAGCGCCCGCATCCGCGCCACATCGTCCACGCGCTTCTCGAGCTCCTGCAGAACGAACCGAGCCCAGGCTTCGTTTCCGGTAAACACGTTCGAGAGGGCTTCAGTGTCGTACCCGCGCCCGCGCTTCCAGGGAACATTGCGCAGGTCCGTATTGTCATGAACTCCGTAGTAGAGAACCGGCACCAGGCGCTGCTGACTGATGGCATCCCAGAGACGCAGCTCCGCCGCGATCCGGCCGTCGAACCACTCAAGGATCGGTAATCCGTCGCTGCGCTCAGGAGTCGCGGTCAGCCCGAGGAGCTCTCTCGGCCGCACATGATCCAGCAAAGCGCGGTAGGACTGAGCCGCCGCGTGGTGAAACTCATCGACAATGACGACATCGAAATGCCCTGGATCCAGATGCTCGAGCCCGGTGGCATTGAGACTCTGGATAGATGCAAAGACGTGCTCAAACCGCTCGGGTCGCGCACCGCCGACCCAGAGCTCTCCGAATGAAGCATCCCGAAGTGCGTGCCGGAACGTCGCGAGACTCTGCGTCAGGATCTCTTCTCGGTGCGCCACGAACAGCAGTTGCGCCCGCGGCAGGACCTCCCGCAGCCCCGCATAGTCGATCGCAGCCATCACTGTCTTACCGGTTCCGGTCGCTGCCACCAGGAGGTTGCGGTGGTGCCCCTGCTGCCGCGAGAGGGTGATCTGTTCAAGCAGGCGCTCCTGGAACGGTTCGGGACGCAGCTCCGTCGGAGCGAGGATGATGGTCGTTCGTGGACCGCCCTCTCGCTCAGAACGATTGAGAAATTCCTCTCGGTCGTAAGGCCGGAAATCCGGGTTGTGCCAATAGCTCTCGAATACCGCGGTCACCTTCTCGATGACATCCCGATTTCGAGCCGCCGAGACGCGGACGTTCCACTCGAGCCCGCTGACCTGCGCCGAGTGCGTGAGATTGGAGGAGCCAATGTAGGCGGTCGAAAAACCCGACTGCCTATACAGCAACCATGCCTTGGCATGCAGACGCGTCCCGCTCGTGTCGTACGAGACCCGGATATCGGCACCCAGGTCCTTGAGATCCTCAAGGGCTCGCCCCTCAGTCGAGCCTGTATACGTCGTGGTAAGAACCCTCAGGGACCGCGCCGCCGCGCAGTGATCCCGCAGCGCCGGCATCAAGGGCGCGATACCGCTGCGACGAATGAACGCCATGACCAGATCGATGCGGTCGGCCGAGTGGATCTCCGCAAGGACCTGGTGTCCCACCCGAGGCTCCCCGGGAGCGTTGGTGAGCAACGTCGTGTCGAGGAGCGGGATCAGCGGCGCATCGATCGACTCCTCGCGACCGTCAGGCAGGCGCCCGACCACACTGCGAAGTACCTGAGCGATTTCAGCGGGTCGATCGACGCCTAAAGCGGCGGCATCCGGAAGTCGACGGATCACCTCATCAATGAGCCGACGCGCGAGATCGACGCCGACCTTCGGCCGCTGGTCCTCATCGATGATCGCGATGGCGCGCTCGACCACGCGACCCACGTGCATCGCAATCCGGTCCGCCGCCTCAGCGGCCCGCAGTTGCCCGCGAACCGCTACCAGACGGTCCGCCAGCTGGCCAAGCTGCGCTTCCAGCGCCTCCGTAATGAGGACTTCGTACAGACCGCGGGTAGGTGCTGACATCCGCGGCCAGTTTACTGGATCGTCACGGATTCTCGAGTGCTCGCGACCTGGTTACCGATTGCCGAGAGCTCCCGAGGAGCTGTCCACGCGCTCAAGCGCCGGGGAGAGCTTTTCGATCAGCCGTATGGCGCCCTCGGCCCCGAGCTCGGGATCGCGCCGCGCGGCGCGAGTGATCTCTCCCACCGCTTGCTTGATGCGCTGGATCGCCAGGCGCGAGCCCTTCCAACCGAAGCATCCGCGGCGGAAGTGGGCAGGAAATTGCCATTCAGCCGAAGTCGATTTTCTGGCGCGAACTCGTGAGTGCTTAGGCATCGAGAGAGGTTCCGGTCGAAGTATTATAGCTGCCGCATTCCGCCAGGAATCCGGACCCTATGCCCCTCCCTTCTCGACAGTGGACCGGCATCCACAGCATTTCGGATCGATCGGCGCGCTTATTCCACCTGCTCATTCTGCCGACGAGGGAGGATGCTGCACTGTCCGGCCACCAGAGCTGCAGGGAATGGCAATCCGCGACTGGCCCATCGGTGAACGCCCCCGGGAGAAGATGCAACAGCGTGGACCCTCTGCGCTCTCCGACGCAGAGCTGCTCGCGGTCATCATCGGATCCGGCACCAAAGACCGCTCTGCTGTTGACGTGGGGCGAGCGCTTCTGCGGGAGTTTGGCTCGATCCGCGAGATCCTCACTGCCGAGCCGCACCAATGCCTGCGCCACCGCGGAGTGGGCCCCGTTCGCCTGCTGATGCTGCAGGCCGCCCTCGAGCTTGCCAAGCGCCATCATCTCGACTCGCTGAGGAGCGGGCCGTCTTTGGCGACGGCTACGAGCGCCAGTGCGTTCCTACTGGCGCACCTTCGCGATCTCCGTCATGAGGTGTTTTGCTGCCTGCACCTCGATGTGCAGCGGCGGCTCCTCGTTTTCGAGGAATTGTTTCGGGGGACGGTCGACGGTGCGACTGTCCATGTTCGCGAAGTCGCACGACAGGTGATGCGCCACAATTCAGCCGCTGTCATATTTGCGCACAATCATCCCTCGGGTGTCTGCGAGCCATGCGAGATGGACGTCCATCTCACACGATCACTGACCGACGCTCTGTCCCTTCTGAACGTCCGAGTTCTCGATCACATCATTGTCGGTGACGGTACGTGCGTGTCGCTTGCAGAACGTGGCCTGCTGTAGGGCTCCCTACACGGTGCGGATGGGCCCCGGATACTTTGCAACGACGGGGTCCACCGTCAATAGCGTGATGCCCTCAACGTGCGCCTGGGCGATCAGCAGCCGATCGAACGGGTCCTTGTGATGGGGCGGCAGGTTCTCAATGGCCACCACGTGCTCACTGCCGATGGGCAGTTCATTGTAGCCATTGTCCCGCAGGCCACGTCGCAGCAGTCGAGGATCGACCTTGAAGTCGTCGCGGCCGAGACCTCGTTTGATCACGATCTCCCACAGGCTCGCTGCGCTGAAGAACAATTCGCTCTTCGCCCCTTCGATGAGTACGCGAGCCTTCTTCGACAGCTTCTCTGGCTGTCCCGCTGCCCGCAGAAGGAGGTGCGTATCGAGCAGCAGCTTCATCGGTCCTGACCGAACAACTGCTCGATCTCCAGGCTGCCCATTTGATCGAAGTCGGAGGGCACTGCGATCTCGCCGCTGAGGAAACCCAGCCGTCGTGTTTGACCCTCCTCGGGTGCGCTGAGCGCCATCACCTTGACGAGCGGCTTACCCGCCTTCGCAATGACAAAGGGTTCCCCCTTCGCCGCTTGGTCAACCAGGCGAGAGAGGTGCGTTTTCGCTTCATGAATGTTCACGGTTTGCATTGCCTCATTTTATCGGACTTAGTTTATTGAGTCTAGTCTAGCATGTAGGCAGCTAGATCAATGCCTTATCTCGGCAGACGGCGCATAGGAGCGATCACGCAGCGGTCTCAGGCTTCCCAATAGATCCAGCGGCGGCCGAAAGAGCAGGGCCTCGCTCACGTGGGCCGCCGTAATCCTGCGAACGCCCTCGAGATCCGCCATCGTGCGTGAGACTTTCAACAGGCGGTGGTAAACCCGCGCTGAGAGTCGAAAGCGTTCCACTGCGGCATCGAGAATCTCCTGAGCGTCGGCGGTCAGGGCACAGAATTGCTGGATCCGACTCGTATCCAGTTGTGCGTTGCATTGGCCCTGACGATCCAACTGCAAGCGGCGTGCTGCCGCCACTCGGGAGGCGATCACAGCAGAGGTCTCCGCCGTCCGCGTGCAACGCAGCTCCGCAGGATCGACGACGTTCATTCGCACATGGATGTCGAGTCGATCGAGCAACGGACCGGAGATGCGACCCTGGTAACGCTGGATCTCTCCCAGGGTGCAGCGACACTGCTCGCCCTCCATCTCCAGCGCCCCGCAGGGACATGGATTCATTGCCGCGATCAGCTGGAAACGCGCTGGGTACTCCGCTCGATGAGCTGCGCGTGACAGCACGATCCGAGCGCTTTCCAACGGCTCGCGTAGGGCTTCCAGTGCATGCCGATCGAATTCCGGCAGCTCGTCCAGAAAAAGTACCCCGTGATGGGCAAGCGAGATCTCGCCGGGCAGAGGACGTGACCCGCCCCCGATCAACGCGACAGCCGAGCAGGTGTGATGAGGCGCACGAAAAGGTCGCTGTCGCCACAGATGCGCCTCGAACTCTCCAGTGCTGATGGAGGTGAGTGCGGCAACCTCGAGAGCTTCCGCCTCACTGAGCGGCGGCAACAAGCCCGGCAGGCGTTCCGCGAGCATGCTCTTGCCCGTTCCAGGACTGCCGACCCGCAACATGCTGTGCTGCCCCGCAGCGGCGATCTCGAGATCTCTACGCGCATGTTCCTGGCCGCGTACATCGGCCAAGTCTGCATATTTCGGGCCAGGAGCCGTGGGCGCGCACGCTATACTCGGAATGAGCCGCAACGACTTCACTTGCCTCAGATGATCGGAGACCTCAGTAAGCTGGCTCACCGCCGCGATATGAGCTCCAGTGACGAGACGCGCCTCAGGTACATTCTCTTTGGGGATGATCAAACGCCGACGATTCTTGGTGGCGGCAAAGACCGCCGGCAGCAGTCCCTTGACCGAGCGCACCTCGGCGCTCAAAGACAGCTCTCCGTAGAGCTCGCAGTCGCTGAGCAACGCACCCGGCAGCTGGCCGGAGGCAATCAGGAGTGCCAGGGCAATCGGGAGATCAAACCGGGCCCCCTCCTTCGGCAAATCTGCGGGAGCCAGATTGATCGTGATCCGACCGGCTGGAAACTCGAACCGTGCCGTCTGGATGGCCGCGCGCACGCGGTCTCGACTTTTTGATCGAGGTCTCCGGCAGTCCGACAATGGTCATGCTCGGTAGACCCGACGCGACGTGTGCGTCGATGCGAACCTCGGGTGCGTCGAGCCCGACCTGAGCGCGACTCAGAACCGTCGCAAGCATTTTGTAGCCACCTCCAGAGGAGAACCGAGAAACGTCAACTGCACTGGCACTGCGGCAGCTTGCCGCAAACGCTGGCGCCCGGCGATGCTCAAATCAGACGCGTTTGTTGTCTTTTGCAGGGGAAACGAAAGTATAAGTCCTTCCACCCTTGTCCGTGGTCATGCCGAATCAATCGACGTATGTAGCCATCAAGACAGACACTTCAGAGCGAGCGGAGCTACGTGAGCGCGCGTGGCGGTGCGTATCGAGCGGGCGCATGAGCGCCGCCGCCAGGGGCCCGACGCCTCTCCCGCTGGCTCCCTTGCAGTCGATGAATGGGTCAGCGGCCGCGGTCTTTTCGGACCGGCACCCATCCGTATTCGTGAACGCGTCGACGAAGTTCTTGATCGCATGAGGCGGTATGAACCGACGCCGTCGGATCTTCAGACTGGCCAGTCGTCCGTCTCTGAGGAGGCTGTAAATCGAGTTACGGGAGATCTTACCGAGCAGCTCCATTGCTTCCCGGATTGTGTACAGTTCCGGCTTGTTCATGGTTGTCCTCGTGGAGTTGAATACACGAAGCTCCATCGTGAGTTTGGAGTGAGACACTCGTCCGATTTCAGTCTAGACGCCCTGCAGAACGGCGACCCCGTCGCCTTATTGCGGGCAGCCTTCCGCAACAGGTGTAAGCGCCGACCACGGGCGGGCGGGTTCTCCCACAACAGCTCTCACACGGTGCTCGCGTGCATTCCGGCATTTCCGGAGCCACTCGATCGCGAAATGAACACCAAGTGGCCGACAGAACGCAGGCCGAGAGCCAATGAGAATCAAGTGGTTGGCCGGATGCTCATGACATCTCTTGAGAGCGCTCACATGCTGACTGTTGACCGATTCGTCGAGCACGCCCGGTGTTATGTCTCGCATATTGCAACAAACCGGTGCTTGACTTCCGAAGTCGGTGAGCGTACAAATCGCGCCGCAATGATTACCTCGATCAGAAAACAACTCGATACCTGCGCCGCGACAGGCTCGTATAGCCCGTTGTGGTTGCATCGTGCGCTCGGGGAATTTTCACCCCGAGTCACCGTCGAGTTCTGATCGGCCTTGCCTCCGGCGCAAGGCCGGGGGCAGACAGGTAGCGAGAGCAGCGGATCCCAAGCTCTCAAACCACCCGAAAACCCCCGCTTAAAGTCCGGCGCACGCTACGATCCGTCGCATGGAGACGGGGAGCCGTAAAGCGACACACAAAGCCCTCCATTTGAGCGGGGTTGGTCTAGTGGCTTTGGGCCTGAAGCCTTCCAAGCAGATGACGCGGGTTCGATTCCCGCACTCCGCTCCATCCTATTCTTGCCGACAGTCCCACCGGGCGTGGGAACCGGACTGTTAATCCGGACGCGCTGCGTTCGAGCCGCAGGTCGGCAGCCAATTCGAGGCCACTGATGCGACAGGTGTCGCAGCCAGGCTGTCTACCTGGTGAGAGCGGATCGTTACCGCTAGTGGTCGCCATTCAATGCCCGGTTAGCTCAGACGTGAAGAGCGTCGGTCCTACAAACCGAATGTCGCAGGCACTCAATCTGCACTGGGCACCAATTCGCAGCGTTAGACGGGGACGGACCCCGGCGAGACTGTAACCCTCGCGTCCAGCGGACCTGCTTGGTTCGACTCCAAGACGCTGCACCAGTCCCTACCGTCGTAACTCAACGGGCGAGAGTCCCGCCTCTTAAGCGGCGAGAAGGTGGTTCGAGTCCACCCGACGGTACCAACCGTGAAGTTGCCGGCAAACGCGGCCAGCGAATGCGAGCCGGACGAGTCGTTGGCGTAACCAACCACTGATTTTGGGGTGCGGGCTAGGTACCCGGATTGGCCGACGCCTCCGGCTTCCCGGCGATCCTCTGCGGGATTGCCTTGCAAGCAGATAGCCTGATCGGTGCGATTCGGATGCGCTCCACCAAGCATGATCGTGAATGCAAAGCGGCTCGAGCAGCAGGCCTCTCAAGCCTGGCTTACGGAGTTCAAGTCTCCGCACGATCGCCACGTTCCGTTGGGTTTCTGGTGAGACCCCCCGCCTTTCAAGCGCGAGAGATCGGTTCGATTCCGATACGGAACGCCATTTCGACGCCCTCGTGGTGGAATCAGCAGACACACCTGGCTCAGAACCAGGCGGTCCCCACACGACCATGCAGGTGCAAGTCCTGCCGAGGGTACCAATTCGTGGCAGAAGGCGAAGTAGATAGCCCGCGGGC
>CAZLYG010000163.1:0-10077 GCA_964563075.1 uncultured Steroidobacteraceae bacterium
GAATCACGCGACTGCGGGGGCTGTGGCAGGTGCGACCGCGACGGGGCTCGTTGCAGCGAGGGCGCTGGGACCTGTGGTGGCCACCGCCGACACCTGTATCCAGGATTGGCTGGCGCAGGGGCGCGGCCCTGTCAGAAGCAGGCGCTCCCACAAACTCACGTTCAGCAACGTCCAGAACAGATGGCTGTGATTGTGCTGCAGCTGCTGGTGCTCGTCCCACAGCCGCTGCAGCACGCTCTTCTGAAAATGCTCCTCGATCAGGCGCGATGAGAACACGCTGTCATGAGTCAGCTCGAGCAACTCGCCGCGGATCCAGTTTTTCATGGGGATGCTGAAGCCCTGCTTGGCGCGGGTGGCGATTCCTTCCGGCAAGCGTGCGCGCATCGCGCTCTTCAACAGCCACTTGGTCGTGAAGCCCTTGAGCTTTGCGCTCGTGGGCAGCGAATAGCAGTACTCGACGACGCGATGGTCGAGGAACGGCGGGCGGACCTCCAGTCCGTGCGCCATCGACATCTTGTCGACCTTCATCAGCACGCTGTCGGGCAGGATCGTATTGAGCTCCAGGTACTGCTCGCGGGGGCCGCGCTCCGTGGGCGCCTGAGCCGACCAGCGCCGCAGTGGCCCGAAGGGCTCCGTGTCGAGCGTGCGCAGCACCTCGGGCTTGAAGATTTCCGCTGCGGTGTGCGGGTCGAGGAAGTATTGCCAGCGCAAGTGCTCGCCTTCGGCCGGCAGCACCGCTCCCTGCAGGAAGCGCTTCAGCACATTACGCGGGCCCTTCTTCACGTCGTTGTCGCCGAGCCTGCGGATCAGCGCGTGGTAGAGGGCCCGGCGGCCCGGTAGCGGCAGCCGCGCGAGCACTGCGGCGGCCTTGCTGGCGCGAAAGCGGTCATAGCCCATCAACAGCTCATCGCCTCCATCGCCGCTGAGCGCCACCTTCACCAGACGGCGCGCCTCCTCGCAGATGAGCATGAACGGCAGGTTGGAGGGATCGGTCGTGGGCTCATCCAGGTGCCATACGGAGCGCTCGATCGCGCGCGCGTCCACCGGCTTGATGAGCAGCTCCCGATGTTGCGTCTGAAAGTGCTCGGCGACCCGCCGAGCATGCTCAAACTCGCTGAAGGAGGCCTCGCGATAGCCGAGCGCGAAGGTCTGTAGTCCGCGCGGCACCGCCTGGCTGAGGAAGCTGACCACTGTGCTGGAGTCGATGCCGCCGGACAGAAAAGCTCCCAGCGGCACATCGCTCATCAGATGCTCGGAGCAGGCTTGCTGCAGCAGATTGCACAAGGCCTCGGGAGTAGCTTCGACGGGTCTGGCCTGCAGTGACCAGTAGCGTTGCAGGCGTGGCGGTCCTTCGCCCTCGAGGATCAGCAGGCATCCGGGCAGGAGCTTGTGGATGCCGGCAAACAGGGTTTCCGGAGCCGGCGTGTACTCGTAGCCGATCAGCTCGAAGAGTCCCTGGCTGTTGACTGTGCGCGGCTGCAGAGGATCGGCCAGCAGTGCCTTGATCTCGGACGCAAAGCGGATACGCCCGCGGTCCGTTGAATAGTAGAGAGGCTTGATGCCGAGACGATCGCGCGCGAGCACCAGCCGCCGTCGTGGAGCGTCCCAGATCGCCAGAGCGAACATGCCCGTCAAATGCTCGACGAACTGCAGCCCGAATTCCTCGTATGCATGCACTATCGCTTCGGTGTCAGTGCGACTGCGGAAAACGTGACCCTTGAGCTCAAGCTGGGCCCGCAGCTGCGCGTGGTTGTAGATCTCGCCGTTGAAGGTGATCCAGACCGAGCCGTCTTCGTTCGACAGCGGTTGCCGCCCCGTCGCGCTGAGGTCCACGATGCTCAGACGACGGTGGCCGAGCGATATTCCCGGGGCAACATAGGTGCCCTCGGCGTCCGGACCGCGATGTACCAGCGTGTCCTTCATCCGCTCGATGAGCTGCTCGTCGGACCAGTTGAAGCCGCAGATTCCGCACATGATGAATCGATCTCGAGAGTCAGGCTCGCACACCGACCGGCGCGCGCCGGCCACTGAGTACTTCATCGAAAACCCGCAGCACCCGCCGGGCGGCCTGTTGCCAGCCGAAGGCACGGGCCCGGCGCAATCCATCGCGGGCCAGCTGCTCCCGCAGCGGGGCGGACTGCGTCACTTCGAGCAGCGCGCTGGCAATGTCCTCCTCCGAGTAGGGATCGATGAGGCGGGCGGCACCGCCGGCCACTTCGGGACCGGCGCCGGTTGCGGGCACGATGGCGGGACAGCCGCTGGCCAGCGCTTCCAGGATCGGAATGCCGAAGCTTTCGCAAAGCGTTGCCAGCACAAAGCATTCCGCCAGCTTGTAGGCCTTGTGGATGCGCTCGTTGGGAACGAAGCCCAGGAAGCGGATGCCTTGCAGGTCCTCTGCCGAGAAGCCGTGCGCGAGCAGGTATTCGCGGACGTCGCGCCCTGCGATCACCAGCGGCAGAGGCTGCGCGGCCCTCTGTCGATATAACCGGTAGGCACGAATCAGCCGCTCGTTGTTGCCGCCAGCATAGGCGGACAGTCGCCTGTTGCCGGTGTGCAGCACCCTTGCCACTGTGAAGATGTAGCGCTCGGGCAGAGCGTACTGCTCGCGAAATTGCTGCAGCGACACCGGATCGCGCAAGGAGTTGAAGCTCGGAGCGACTCCCGCGTGCGTGACCACGGCGGAGGACAGGTTCAGGCCCGTACGGCGCGTCAGCTCACTGACTGTCGACTGGGAAATGGCGAGCAGGCCGCGCGCCTTACGGCAGTAGAGCGGCAGCGTCAGGCGGATGTACAGATTGTCCCACCAGGGATAGTTTTCCGGGTTCACGTACCAGTCGCAGCTCTGCAGCACGAATACGCCGGGAATGCGCGAGAGCAGCGGCAGGGAGAACTTGGGATTGAACAGCAGGTCGGCCCCGCAGCGGCGCGCGGCCCTGGGCACCAGTACCTGGTCCCACCACAGCTTGCCCGGGCCGCTGAGTACCTGCGTCTGCACGTTGGCAAATCCATCGAACAGCGGCTGCGCCCGGGCGCTGCCCAGAAAGACGACGTAGCGCGTACGGGAGTCGAGCGCGAACAGATGTTGAAGCAGCTCGCGCGAATACACGCCCAGTCCATCCTGTTGGTCCAGCAGGCGGGCCATGACCGCGATGGTGCGCCCAGCCCGCAAGGCGCTGGGCCGGCCGATTGGCGCGGGTGCCTCCATGGTCAGTGAGCCAGGTGCTGAGTGCTGGAGATACGGGTCACCTTACGCGTGGCGATGCTCAGGAAACTGCTGCGGCCGGAACCCGGAAGCAGGCGCAGCCAGTCAGCCTTGATCCGCCCGAAGGCGCGTACCGGAAGGCGGCCGCGGGCGCGTCGGAAATCGAGTGCCACTCCGAACACGCCCCGCATGCCGAAACGTCGCGCCAGCTCCAATGACCAGGGTGAGCCCATCATCCACGGGTACGCCAGATATTGCGGTGAATAACCCATGTGCTGCAGGAAAAGTTCCCGCGAGCGCTCGAATTCGGAGGCTAGCAGGGCCTTGACCTCGCTCTCATGCGCCCAGCGCCCCGGGTTGCCGGCCGCGGCATGCAGGCGCCGCAGGTGGTCGAGCCAGTCCGGTTGCTCGAAGAAGTCAGGGCCGCCGAAGCGCGCGACCGTATCTACGCAGGCCTCGGTGACGGCAGGATCCTCGATGAAACGGCTGCTCGCCGAGAGCAGCGGGGTCGCCCCGTAGATCGGCGTTCCCAGGGCAGGACGACCGAGCTGCTCGCCGGCCCTGCCGTTGCGCATCGGCCAGTCATAGATGTCGTAATGGGCCAGGGTGCGCGGGCTGGCGAATTCCAGCACCCGGGCTGAAGTGAAGATCAGCGCATGCCGGTGCGCGTGCGACTGCACATCCACGAGCCCCGATCGTGCCGCCTGGCGGAGCTGCTCCCAGCTCATGAAGCGCTCGCTGTCCGCAGAGCTGGCCGGAGCGCTCATCCAGTAGGAGGGTGCGAACAAGGTCGCATGGGCGTTGAACTCCTTCAGGACCGGCAGTGCCGCCGTGTGGAAATTCGCCCGCGCGTCATCGAAGGTCAACAGCACCCCGCGGCCGCCGGCCTTGCGCTCACTCTCCGCGGCAAACTCGGCAAGACTCAGGGTGCGATAGCGGTTGCGTTGCAGGAACTCCAGATCGGCAGCGAATTGCGCCGGATCGACATCGTGGTAGATGAAGATCGGCACGGCCCCAGGGGGCAGTGGGAGGCCTACGACAAAGGCAGGGTAGTGGGTGCGCAGCGCGCCCAGCACGCTTCGCCCGACGCGCCGTGCCCGGGTGAGGGTGGGCTCTGTTCGTTGTGGCATGGAGCGCGGATATGCAAGTAACAGGCCCGCCCAGATGCCGCCTCGGGTCCGGCGGTTACAACTTGGTACGTTTCCTGCTACGGCTACGTAAAGTCCAACCGTACCGGCACCCAAGGAGGTGCCTCACATCCATGATGCCAGAGCCCTTAGTGGGAACTGCACGAGCCGCGCGAACGACTCCTGCAGGGAGCCGGTCTGCGCGCGACCATCGCGCTGCTAAGCACTCGGTGTCCGAGCTTCACGACATCAGGCGTCCACTCATCGTGCACGCAGATGACTTCGGGGAAACCGTCGAGATCACCGAGGGCATATGCCACGCGATCAAGGCAGGCGTGCTGACCAGCACCTCGATCATGGCCAACATGCCCGGAACGCAGGATGCGCTGCGCAGAGTTGCGGGGCTCGCCGACCGTGCGAGCTTCGGCGTCCACCTGAATCTGTGCGAAGGCAAGCCGCTCACGACAGGTCGATCGCTGGTGGATGCGGCGGGTCGCTTCCACTCCAAGCGCTCCTTGCTGGTCAGATCGGTCACCGGGCAGCTGGCCCTCAGGGAGGTGGAGGCCGAGATCGCTGCCCAGATCGGCCTGATTCGCGACCACGATGTGAGCATTTCCCACCTCGATGGCCACAAGCATCTGCACCAGCTGCCAATCGTGAGCACGGCAGTGGCGAACGTTTTGCCACGGTTTGCGATCCGCCGCGTCAGAATTACACGCCTGGGAGGGCTCCTCCAGGCACGGGGCGCCACAGGGCTGGTTCGCGAGCTTCTCGCTATGAAAGCCTCGCGAAAGTTTCATGAGTCCGGCCTGCGCTCTCCCGTGCGAATAGTCGACCTTCGGCCCTTCATCGGTGGTGCCGCCGCCCCGGCACCGGTCTCCTGCGTCGATCCGAGGGGTCCGGTGGAGTTGTGCTGTCATCCCGGCACGGCGGCTGCAGATATCGGCAAGCCGGGTAGTCACGCGCGGCATGCCGAGCTGCAATTCCTGCTCTCGCCAGGCTTTTTCGAGTTGCTCGAGAGGGCAGGCGCCCGGCTGGTTTCGTACTGGGACGTATAATGCGAATACTGAAAATCGTTCCTCAGGCGTTCTATACCGCGCGGGGCACACCGTTGAGCGCGTATCACCGTGCGCGCGAGCTCGTGGCACGCGGACACGAGGTGGACATTCTTACTTACGGGGTTGGGGAAGCCCCGCCGCCGGAGCTGCGCGCACGCGTATTTCGATCACGCGGACCTCATTTTACGGGCGCCATCCGCCCGGGGCCCTCGTGGCTGAAGATATGGTTCGACTGCCTGTTGTTTGCCAATCTGATCGCGCGGCTGTGCGCGCGACGCTATGACCTGCTGTATGCGCACGAGGAGGGCGCTCTGCTGGCGAAAGTGGCCGGGGCGATCTTCCGCATTCCGTACGTCTACGACATGCATTCCAGCCTGCCACTGCAGATCACCGACTGGAAGTTCAGCCGCCGGCCCTCGGTGATCAACGCATTCAGCTGGGTCGAGAAGCAGAGCGTGCGCGGCGCTTGCGCGGTCGTGGCGATCTCCCCCGCGGTGGAGATCGCGGCCCGGCGCGCCTGTCCCGGCGCACGTTGTGTCGTGATCGTGAACAATTTCGAGGTCGGCAACGCGGCGACGCCCGAGCAAGTCGCGGCGGTGCGGGCCCGTTATGGGATCGGTGCCGGCCGCAAGCTCGTGTTGTATACGGGCTCCTTCGTCGCCCTGCAGGCTTTGGATCTGCTCATCGCAGCCATTCCCAAAGTGGTCGCGGCGGTGCCGGAGGCGGTTTTCCTGCTGGTGGGCGGCGGTGAAGCGGAGATAGCCGAGTTGCGCGAGCAGGCCGCGCAGCTTGGAGTCACACAGCACGTGCTGCTCGAGCGCATGCAGCCGCAGAGCTCCATGCCGGCCTACCTGGCGGCCGCGGATGTCCTGGTCTCGCCGCGCGTCCAGGGTATCAACCCGCCGGGCAAGCTCCTCCCGTACCTGGCATCGGGAAGACCGGTCGTTGCCACCAACACGCTGGTGCACAACCAGATCCTCAACGAGCGCAGTGCGATCCTGACGGCACCGGATGCCGCAGGAATCGCCGACGGGTTGATTGCGGCACTGACCGATCGGGCACGCGTTGCGGGTGTCATACAGGGCGCGGAGCAGTTGCTCGCACACTACTGCAGTCCTGCCGCTCGCGATGCCGCGTACGACGATGTCTTATCCGCAGCTCGCAACGCCTCACCTCACAAGCGCCTGCAGACCCGGCAAGCCTGAAGAGCCCTCGCTTGTCAGCCCCTTCGCCATCTGATGCGACGCGGCCGGGCCGCAAGGACAATGTGGTGCCGCTGCCCGCACGGATGAAACGTCCGCCGCGGCGTTGGGGCCCTGTGCGCGTTGGCATGGCTGCCATCCTCGTTCTCGGCGCGCTGCTGGTCGTCGTGCCGCAGACTCGCTGGCGGGTGCAGGCGATGGTGCTGGTGCTCACCGGGAAGATTCCGGATATGCGTTTCAGCGAGCTGCTGCGGCTGATGGCGGCGGGCGGCCGGCAGCCGGAGTTCTCGCGAATCGTCGCAACCCGCAACCCTTACGCTCTGGTGCGCATTCCCAGCAGCGCGCCCGCGGACGTCGCGGCGGGCGCAAAACTGTTCAGTACCGAGTGCGCTGCCTGTCACGGCGCCGATGCCGGCGGGGGTCCCGGAGCGCCGCCGCTTTTCGGGCGCGAATTCAAACATGGCGACAGCGAGTGGGCGCTCTACCGGACGATCCGTTACGGAGTGCCCGAGACGGCCATGATGCCGCACCCGCTGGGGTGGCAACGCATCTGGCAGGTCATTGCCTATGTGCGCTCACTCGACATCGCTCCCAGTGCCGCCGCCGTCTCGCCAGAGATGCAGGCGCGGTTGGACAAGCTGCGCGTGCCTTTCGAGGAGCTGGCCACACCGCCGGGGGCGGATTGGGTGAGCTACTCCGGGTCCTATGCCTCCGGGCGCCACAGCACTCTGACACAGATCACGCCCGAGAACGTGAGTCGGCTCGCGCTGCGCTGGATGATGCAGCTGCCCGATTCGGCCGAGAAGAACGAGACCTCGCCCCTGGTTCGCAACGGCATCATGTTCATTACGGTGCCGCCGGCCACCGTGCTCGCCGTCGATGCCGCAAACGGCCACAAGCTGTGGGAGCACGTCCACGCGTACCCCAGAATCGGTGGCGGTGAAGGTCCCATCGGTCAGAACCGGGGTGTGGCCCTTCTCGATGACCGGGTATTCGTCGGCACGTGGGATGCGAAGCTCACGGCACTCGAGGCGGCCACCGGAAAGGTTCTCTGGGAATCGACGGTGGACCCGACGTATCCCAGCTCCTACATCAGCGCCGCGCCGTTGCCATTGAAGGACGTCGTCGTTACCGGCGTTGGTACGGCGCCCAAGGACAGCCGAGGTTTTATCTCTGCGTACGATGTGCGCACCGGCGCACCGCGCTGGCGCTTCGAGTGCATCCCTGGACCTGGAATGCCGGGCCACCAGACGTGGCCTCCGGGAGACTCCTGGAAAGTCGGAGGGGGCGGCTCGTGGATGACGGGGTCGTATGATCCGCAGTCGGACACTTTGTACTGGGGCTGCGGCGGTCCGAAACCCGATTTCGATCGCAGCGGGCGCCTGGGCGATAACCTGTACACGAATTCCGTCGTGGCGCTGCGCGGTGAGACCGGCAAGCTGCTGTGGTACTTTCAGTTCACCCCAGGTGACGCACACGACTGGGACTCCACCCAGGCCCCGGTGATCGCCGATCGGATGACACCGCAAGGAGTGCAGAAACGCCTCCTCTGGGCCAACCGCAACGGCTTCTACTACGTGTTGGACCGCGACAGCGGCGCTTTCATCACCGCAGTGCCGTTCGTGCAGATCAATTGGACGGCCGGCCTGGATGCGAACGGGCGCCCCATCCGCCCGGTGGAGACTCTGCAGGCGACCCAGGGGCGGCCGATCTATCCGGGCGCGAAGGGCGGCACCAACTGGTGGCCGCCGACCTACGACCCCGTGCTCGATCGCATCTTCGTTCCGGTGCTGGAACAGGGGATGGTTTTCTTCCCGACGGCGCAGACGTTGCCGACCACCGCGGGACGCTCGTTCTACACGGCCGTCCGCGCCTTGGATGCCAGCACCGGAAAGCGGCTGTGGCAATATCGGCAAGCGCCGCGCGTGGTGAACAACGACACCGGGGGATTGATGTCGACTCGGGGCGGTGTCCTGTTCGGGAGCGACGAGACGCGCTTTTTCGCCCTGGATGAGCAGAGCGGGAAGCGGCTATGGTCGGTGGAGACCGGGGGAACCATCATGGCGGCTCCGGTGACGTATGAGGTCGATGGCGAGCAGTTCGTCACCATCGCAGCCGGTCACAGCGTGCTGACTTTCGCACTGCCGAAATGAGCGTGGAGGGGACACCGCAATTGAATGCGGCGCCCATGAGGGGGAAAATCGGCACGTCAGAGTAGAGGAGGGTTCACATGCCATTGCGTTTGTTGCCCGTATTCACCCTCGCAGCCGCAGGTCTCCTGGTCGCATCCTGCTCCAAGCAGCCCGAGACGGCCACCGCTCCGGCGACCGCGCCTGCCGCAGCGCCGGCCGGGTCTGGGGCCCAGCCGGCTGCCCAGTCCGCAGGCCAGACCACGAATTTCGAGGACAATACGCAGACCCAGGCGCCGCCGCCGCCAGCGGCGCCGACGAGCTGACTTCCCCGTAAGGAGCCTCAGGTCGATGAGCGCGGGGACACCCCAGTGTGTTGGTGTTGCCCGCGCGCTGGGCGGGGGCGTATTCGCGTTGCTGGGCGCTCTTCGCATGGGCTACCGACCCACCTGATGAGCTCAGAGAATTCCTTCCAGCTGCTGATGCGCCCGGGAGTCGATCCGCGGACCGCTCCCAACAAGCCGCCGCTGCCGCCGCTGGCCTACGACGAGCGCGTCGAGCTGGGCGTGCTGATCCAGCGCAACGTTCCCGTGTGCATGCGGGACGGAGTGCGCATCTACATCGATGTCTATCGCCCCCCCGATCTAGAGCGCGCTCTGCCGGTCCTGCTGGGATGGAGTCCTTACGGCAAGCATGGCCTGTCGAATCGTGTGTTCTGGCCTGCCTCGGGCGTCGATCCGCAATGGCTGTCGCCGCTCACGGCGTTCGAGGCCCCCGATCCGGTGTTCTGGTGTCAGCGCGGCTATGCTGTGGTGTACGCAGATCCACGCGGTGCATGGCAGTCGGAGGGCGATTTTCATCACAACGGCAGCGTGGAGGCCGAAGATTGCCGCGACACGATCGAATGGCTGGGCGCGCAGCCCTGGTCCAACGGCAGGGTGGGAATGACCGGAGTGTCGTATCTGGCCGCCATTCAGTACTACGCGGCGGCCCTGCGACCTGCCTCGCTGGCGGCGATCAATCCGTGGGAAGGATTCTCCGACTGGTATCGTGAGTTCGCCACGCACGGCGGCATACCGGAGACCGGATTCATCCCGCGCGCCTCTGACAACATCCGCTTCTCCCTCAACCGCACCGAAGACACGTGGTCCAACGTGCAGGCGCACCCGCTGTGGGATGCGTATTGGCGCTCGAAGGAGGTCGAGCTGGAGAATATCCGGACGCCGGCCTACGTCGTGGCGAGCTGGTCGGATCAGGGGTTGCACACGCGCGGCACGCTCGAAGTCTTCAAGCGCATCTCGAGTCCGCAGAAGTGGCTCGACGTGCATGGACAGAAGAAATGGGCTCACTACTACCGTG
>CAZLYG010000164.1:0-9673 GCA_964563075.1 uncultured Steroidobacteraceae bacterium
GTGCACCACGATCATCGAGAGTGGCATCGACGTACCTACGGCCAACACCATCATCATCAATCGCGCCGATCACATGGGCCTCGCACAGCTGCATCAGCTGCGCGGGCGTGTGGGACGCTCTCACCACCGCGCCTACGCCTATCTGATCGCGCCGGCGCGCAAGGCGCTCTCGGGAGATGCGGCGAAACGCCTCGAGGCCATCGAGTCGATGGAGGAGCTCGGCGCCGGCTTCGTCCTGGCGACGCACGATCTGGAGATCCGCGGCGCCGGCGAGCTGCTGGGAGAGCAGCAGAGCGGCCAGATGACGGAGGTCGGGCTCGCGCTGTACCTGGATATGCTGGAGCAGGCAGTCGCGGCGCTCAAAGCCGGACGCGAGCCGGTGCTCGACAAGCCGCTCGCGGCGGCCACGGAAGTCGAGCTACGCCTGCCCGCCTTCCTTCCAGAGACCTACGTCGGCGACGTACACGTGCGGCTCGGTCTGTACAAACGCATTGCCGCGGCCGAGACGGACGCCGCCCTCGATGAGCTCACGGCGGAGATCTACGACCGCTTCGGTCCCCTGCCGCCGGTCGCACAGGCCCTGATCCGCATCGCGAAATTGAAGCTCGTCGCGCGTGCGCTGGGCGTGCGGCGGCTCGACCTGGGCCCGCAGGGCGGCACAGTCGTTTTCGAAGAGCGACACTCGATCGATCCGGGGGTTGTAGTCCGGCTGGTGCAGAAAGCGCCGCGGGAATACAGGCTGGAGGGCTCGCTGAAGCTGCGTGTCTCGCGGCCCCTGCCGGCCGAAGAGGCACGCTTCGAGTTCGCCGCGGATCTGATGAAGCGGCTCGGCGCCAAAGGGACATCCAAGTGAGTAGAATCCTGCAAATGCATGTCCGGTCTGTGCTATTCGCCTTGCTGGCCCTCGCCTGCAGTGCTGCCGTCAATTCGCAGGAAGCCGCCCCCGGCCCGGCCTACAACATCGAGATAGTCGTGTTTCGCGCCACCTCCGCCCAGGGAGGCGCGGAAAACTGGAGCGCCGAAGGCGCCGCTTCGGAGGACTCCGTCGCCGGTGCCGAGGCGGGCAGCGGCTCCTCGGTCGGCCGCTTCGTGAGCCTGCTGCCCACATCGCAGTTCCAGCTGACGGAGATCGAGAACAAGCTGCGGGCCAGCGGCGCATACGTGCCGGTCGCCCACGTGGCCTGGTCGCAGACGGCCAGTGCGTGGGGCACACGCGCAGGATTCACATTGCAGAAGCTCGGGGTCGATGTGCCGGGCCTGACGGGCACCGTGTTCCTGGAGCGCGGCCAGTTCCTGCATCTGGGAATGGCGCTCAGCTACGCCCCGCCTGACCCGCCCGCCGGCCTCGGCGCAGCGCCAGGCACGACCTTCACTCTCAATCAGAGCCGGCGCATCCGCTTCTACGAACGTAACTATTACGATCACCCGGCATTCGGAGTCATCGCGCTGGTAACGCCAGCACAGGGTGCACGGCCGCCCGGCCGTTAGTGGAAATCGACTGACTCCGCGGTACTGATGCTGTCCTTGCCACGCGTCTTGGCGCGCTTCAAGGCCGCACGACACCCTTTCAACAGCGCTTCGAGCGGCAGCTCTCGCGGCGGCACGAGGCTGGCGACCCCGGCGCTCATCGTCACGTAACGCGCAGCCCCGCCCTTGGGGTGATGCATGAGCAAGTCGCGCACTCGCTGGGCCACGACCTGGGCGTAATGCGAAGCCTTTTCAGCCGCGTCACCCTGAGTGAGCACGGCGAAAGTTCCGCCCTCCCAACGCCCCACGAGATCTCCGCCACGACGATAGGAGGCCCCGATGACGCGGGCGACGCGGCGGATGCAGGCATCCCCGGCCGCTTTGTCGAAAGTCTCGTTGTAGGCACCGAGGTCATCGATGTCGAACAGCACGAGGCCGATCTCGTGCGAATCGCGTTGCGCCAACTGCCAATCCCTCAGCAGCAGCTCCTCGAAGTAGGCACGTGAATGCAGACCCGTGAGACGGTCCTCACGCAGCCACGGCGGTAAGCCCTGGACCGACTTCTCGGTACTCTTGAGCCGCTCGCTCGCATCGCGGTGATAGCCAATGAAGTGAGTCAGACGGCCTTCGGTGTCGCGCACCGGCTGGATCACAGACTCGTTCCAGAAAAGCGTGCCGTCAGGACGATAGTTCCTGAGCAGGACGCGGGCGGGATCGCCCCGCTCGATGGCCTCACGCATTTTCTGCCGGGCTTCCTGGTCCCGGTCACGCCCTTGCAGGACCCGCAGATTGGTTCCGAGGAGGGCCGTAACGGGATAGCCGCACATCTGTGCGAACGCCGCGTTTGTATAGATCACGGGGTGGTCGGCAACCGTGGCGTCGCAGATGACGATGCCTTCGGGGGCATTGTCTACGACACTGCGCCATTCGGCTGCCAACCAATTGTTCATGTTCTGCCCATGCTCATGTCTGACCCGCCTCCAGATCGAGTGTCGGCGCTGCGGCACACCGGGCGAGCATTTCCTGGCTTATCGTCCAATCGGGCGTCGCCTTTAGCTGCTCCCTTGTCCTGGCGTCACGTCCATGAAGGCGTACCAGGCGCATCTGGGACGCCGGCTCCGGTTCGAGGTTGAGCCGGCGCAGTACCGCCTCCACGCCCGGGCGATCGTTGCAGAGCGGCAGCATGTCGCAACCTGCCGACACGGCCTGCCGGGCGCGGCTGACCACGTCCCCCACCGCTGCCGCTGCACCCGCCATGGACAAATCGTCGGCAAACACTACCCCCTGGAACCTCATCTCACCGCGCAGCACGTCGCGAATCCAACGGGCCGACAGGCTCGCCGGGGCGGAATCCACCGCCGAGAACAGCACGTGCGCGACGCGGACTGCCGGAAGCCCGTTGGCGATGAGAGCGTGATAGGGCGCAGTGTCCTGCATGAGGTCCGGGAGGTCTCGCCGGTCCAGGGGCAGGGTGTGGTGCGGATCCGCTACTACCGCCCCCAGACCGGGAAAGTGCTTTGCGGTCGCTGCCATGCCGGCGTCCCGCATCCCGTGCGAATAGGCCACGGCCAGCGAACCCACGACTTCCGCCCTGCGATGAAAGGCTCGGTCGCCGATGGTCTCGCTCGCCCCGTAATCTAGGTCGACGCAAGGCGCGGACGAGAGGTCCACACCATGGGCACGCAGCTCTGCCGCCATGAGCCATCCCAGGGTACGGGCCATGCGCAGTCCCGCTCGAGGATTCAGGTCGTACTCCTGCCCGATGCGCCGCAGGGGTGGCAGGCGGGAGAAGCCCTGCAGGAAGCTCTGGACACGGCCACCTTCCTGCTCGACTCCCACGATCAGCCGCGGTGTGCGCAATGAATGCAAGGTCGCGGTCAGCGCCGAGAGCTGCTCGGGATCGGTGTAGTTACGGGGGAATAGCATGACCCCGCCGATCAGCGGATGGCGCAGCAGCTCGCGCTCCTCCGGGGCCACTGTGACACCCTGGAGGTCGATCATCAGCGGCCCGAGGGTCACGGCTTGACCGCGCTCGAGTTGTGCAGCAGTGCGATCGATTCGACGTGACCCGTGTGCGGGAACATGTCCAGCACCCCCGCGGCGCGCACGGCAAAGCCGAGCTCGTGCGCCAGTATGCCAACATCCCGGGCAAGACTGCCGGGATGGCAGGAGATGTACAGGACGGATCTGGGTGCGAGCGTCGCGATAAACGGCAGAATCTCGCGCGCCCCTGCACGCGGAGGATCGATCAGGACGTGGGTGAACGGCTGTTGCATCCACGGCGTCGTTCGTTCCACGGGTCGCGAGAGATCCGCGACGTGAAACTCCGCATTGTGGATGCCGTTATGTCGCGCATTGCCACGAGCTCTTTCCACCAGGCCGCGATCGCCTTCGACCCCCACGACGTGGCGCGCCACCTTCGCGAGTGCCAGTGTGAAGTTGCCAAGGCCGCAATACAGGTCGAGGACGGTCGAGTCCGCTGCCAGCTCCAGCAGTTGCACCGCTCGGGAGACCAGCGTCTCGTTGATGGCCCCGTTGATCTGGATGAAGTCCGTGGGCCCGAATTCCAGCTCCAGATCGAACCCCGGCAGCCGGTAAATGAGGGGCGGCGCCGGCTGATCCGCTAGGGGCCGCACGCTGTCCAGACCCCCTGGCTGAAGATAGAACCTCACGCCATGTGCCTGCGCAAACTCCAGCAGCTTGCTCCGGTCCTCCGGCGTTGGCGGCTGCAGCACGCGCAGCACCAGTGCGACCGCGTTGTCCGCCACGGCGACTTCGATCTGCGGCAGCCGCTCACGAATGCTCAGTTGCATCAGCAGGCCGGCCAACGCGCCGACCATCGCGCCCACGGGCGGGCTCAACACTTCGCAGCGCTCGAGCTCGGCGACATAAGGAGCGAGTCGCTCACGAAAACCCACAACCACGCGCCCCTTCTTGGTCACATACTTCGCACCCAGGCGCGCGCGCCTGCGATAGCCCCATACCGGGCCGCGCAAGGGCTCGAGCCACTCCTGCGGAGTGACGTGTGCGACGCGCTCGAAGCTGTCGCGCAGTTCCGCGTGCTTTGCCTCAAGTTGGGCATCCGGTGAGAGGTGCTGGAGAGCACAGCCGCCACAAGTTCCGAAATGCCGGCACTTCGGCACCACGCGGGCGGCGGAGGGCTCGATGACCTGCAGCAGCTCGCCGTCATCGTGCTGGCGATGGCGGCGGGTGCGGCGGAAGCGAATGCTCTCTCCCGGCAACGCTCCTGCAACAAAAGCAGTCTTGCCCGCGCGTACGACCCCCTCCCCCTCGTGCGTGAGCGCGCTGACGCTGCCGAGCTCATCCTCCCCAGGCATGCAGGAATTCCGCGAAATGAGGCTGCTCCTTCCCGGCGCGCAGCACGGCCTTCACCTTCTCGACCTCTTCCGCATGGCGCTCGTGGGAAAGGCGCCCGCGCATGAGGTCGAAACGCAAGTACACCAGGTAGGTGTTGAGCACGTCGGTCTCGCAGTAGCGCCGGATGCGCACCAGGTCCCCCGCCAGCCAGGCGTCCCAGACCTGGGCGCCCGAGAAACCGAGCTTCCCCGGTAGCCCGAGCAGGCAGGCCGCGTTCTCCAGCGACACCCGGGCGCGGGACTGGAAGCCCGACAGCACATCCATCAGGTCGGTGTGCCGCCAGTGATAGCGGCTCAGATAGTTGTTGTAGCGGAAGGCCGTGTCGTCATCGCCCGTCTGCCAATAGCGCGTCGCCTGGATTCCCGCGCGCAGGGCGCGATAGTGCAACACCGGCAGATCGAACCCGGAGCCGTTCCAGGAGACCAGGTCCGGAGTGAACTTCTCGAGGCCGTCGTAGAACCGCTCGATCAGCTCCGCTTCGGTCGAGCTCGGATCGCCCAGGCTCCAGACACGCAACCCCTCGCCGCTGCGCAGGACACAGGAGATCGCCACGACGCGGTGCTGCTCGAGGCTCAGAAACTCCCCGCCCGTCAGATTGCGTCGCAGCGTGAACATGGCTTTCGCCACCTGCGCATCGCTCAATCCCTCCAGGCCATGGAGGCGGCGCCCGAAATCGACGTCGGGGATGGTCTCGATGTCGAACACGAGAATGTTCATCGGCGGGCGGCCACCATCAGCGTTTTCATATCGCGCACGGCGACGGCCAGGCCGTCGAACACGGCGCGGGCGATGATGGCATGTCCGATGTTGAGCTCGACGATCTCGGCGATCGCCGCGACAGGTTGCACATTGTGGTAGTCGAGACCGTGCCCGGCATGCACCTCCAGGCCCAGGCCTGCCGCATGCCGCGCACCCGTGCGCAACCTGTCCAGCTCCGTTGCCTGCCGCGATCCGATCGACTCCGCGTAGGAGCCCGTATGCAGCTCGACCACGGCGGCGCCCGCCTCGGCAGCCGCATCGATCTGGCTGGCGTCCGGATCGATGAACAGCGCGACGCGAATACCTTGTCCGCTCAAGTGGCTGACGGCATCCCGCACGCGCGAAATCTGGCTGGTCACATCCAGGCCCCCCTCGGTCGTGACCTCGGCACGACGCTCGGGAACGAAGCAGCAATCTTCCGGACCGACATCCGCTGCGATCGCCACCAGCTCGTCCGTCACCGCCATCTCCAGGTTCATGTGCGTCTTCAGCAGACCCCGCAGCACCCGCACGTCGTTGTCCTGAATGTGCCGGCGATCCTCACGCAAATGCAGCGTGATGCTGTCGGCGCCGGCGAGCTCCGCGGCCAGCGCGGCATGCACCGGATCGGGCAGGCGCCCGCGGCGTGCCTGGCGCAGCGTCGCGACGTGATCGATGTTGACCCCGAGTGCGATCGAGCCCTGTGTCATTTGCCCATCTCCCGCCGAACAATCGACCTGGCCACGGTGCGCGTCCTGAGCTCGCGCCCTTCCAGACACTCGGCCAGCGCCGCCTTGAGCACGTGGCGCGCGTCCTCGAGCGTTCCCTGGTCGGTGAGCTCCTCGGCGGCCAGACACAGCAGCGAATGGCCCGCCAGGGCACCGGTGGCCCCGGCACTCGCGGGCAACAGCCCGCGCGCCGGCCTGAAATGATAGTACGCGTCCGGCTCTATGCGGCGCCCGGTTTGGGCGTCCAGGGTCAGGTCGATCCCATAGCCGAGCGCCTCGAGCAGCCGTTTCTCGAAAATCCTCAGGCGCCTCTCGAGGGGCTCCCCGCCCCGCAACGCCCGCAGCGTTGCATGATAGTTCTCGAACAGGCTCGGCAAGGGATCGTGCCGCGTGGTGAGCTTCAACAACAGCTCGTTCAGATAGAACGCGGACATCAGGCATGCCGGCGGGAGTGGCGCACCGATCTCGGCGCTCTCGGCACCGGTGAGCTGCGCGCTCTCGCCGCGGCCGCTCCAGGAGAGCAGCAGCGGCTCGAACGGCTGCAGGACGGAGGCGAGTTTGGCTTTCGGTCCGCGTACTCCCCGCGCAAACAGCGTGATGCGGCCGTAGTCGCGAGTCAGGACGTCGAGGATGCGGCTGGTATCCCGATAGGGCCGGTGATGCAGAATGTAGCCCGGTGCCAGCTGCACGCGGCGCTGCTCGCGGGTCATTCCAATCCCAGCTGCTTCAACGCGCGGGCATTATCCGCCCAGTTCTCGCGCACCTTCACCCACAGGTTCAGGTGCAGGCGGCGGCCGAGCAGCTCGTTCAACGCCAGCCGGGCGGAGCGGCCGACGCGCTTCAGGCGCTCGCCGCGCGCGCCGATCACGATCGGCTTCTGGCCCTCCCGGTCCACCCAGATGGCGACATCGACGGTGAGCTGACCGTCCTGCTCGGCCATGTTCTCCACTTCCACGGCGATCCCGTAGGGGACTTCCTGATTGAGCTCCAGGGTCAGCTTCTCACGAACGAGCTCGGCCACGCGAAACTCGACGCCGCGGTCGGTGACCTCGCCATCCAGGAACATGGCCGGCGCGACCGGGAGCTGCCTGGCGATAGTTTGCTTGAGGTCGTCCACGTTGTCGTCCTTCAGAGCGGCCACCGGCACGATCGCCAGGAAGTCATGGCGCGCTGCGAGCTCCGCCACGTAGGGAAGGAGTTTGTCGCGAGGCCGTACGCGATCGATCTTGTTGATCGCGGCCATGGCCGGGCGCCCCGACCTGGCGATCCGGTTCAGGACCAGATCGTCTTCGGAGGTCCACTTGCGGGCCTCGACCACGAGGACGACCAGATCGGCGTCCTCGAGCGCGCTGGCCGCCGTACGATTCATCGCGCGATTGAGCGCCCGGGAAGCATGATTGTGCAGGCCGGGAGTGTCGACGAATGCGATCTGCGCTGCCGGGAGGTTCACGATCCCCAGAATGCGGTGGCGTGTAGTCTGGGGACGGGGGGTGACGATACTCACCTTCTGTCCGACGAGCGCGTTGAGCAGCGTGGACTTGCCGACGTTCGGCCGGCCGACCAGGGCAGCGAACCCGCTGCGGAAAGCTTCTGTCATGGTGTCTCAATATCGCTCAGGATCCGCTCGGCCGCTTCCTGCTCGGCCCGGCGGCGGCTCAACCCGCTGCCCTGCGCGCGCAGACCCAGATCCGGCACGTCGCAGATGACGTGGAAAGTCTGGGCGTGAGCCTCGCCCTCGACGCGCTCGACAGCATACCGGGGAAGGCCGTGGCCACGGCCCTGCAGATACTCCTGCAGGCGCGTTTTGGCATCCTTGAGCGACGCCGGGGCCGGTAGCGCCGCGATGCGCGGCTCGAACAGCTTCCTGATCACCTGCTCCACCGCCGCGAAACCGCCATCGAGGAACAGTGCACCGCAGACTGCTTCGAACGCGTCGGCGAGAATCGACTCGCGGCGGAATCCACCGGTCTTGAGCTCCCCTGAGCCCAGTTGCAGGGTATCCCCCAGAGCGATGCCGGCCGCAACCTGCGCCAGCGGCTCGCTGCTCACCAGGCGGGCCCGCAGACGGCTCAGGTCCCCTTCCGTCGCATCGGGAAAAGCGTGATAGAGGCGCTGCGCTACGACGAGGTTCAGCACGGCATCCCCGAGAAACTCGAGCCGCTCATAGTTGCGGCTGGAGGCGCTACGGTGCGTCAGCGCTGCGGCGAAGAGTGTCACATCCCGTGGCTCATAGGCGAGCTGTGCCCGCACCCAGGAGCCCGGCCACTCATCCTCCGTCACGCGCAGCCCACGTCGCTACTCACCGGTAGTGGACCCTCCGATCTGCACAGCCTTGTGAAACGCCACGTTGATGGAGATGTTGGCGAACAGCGGTGCCTGATCGTCGTAGGTGGCATCCACCACCCAGGACTTGCCGTCGCGCTTGATGCTGATGTCCTTGACCGTCGGGTAATCGATACTCTGGACATCGAAGTTCTTCTCGAGCGACTTCGACAGATCGTTGGCAGTGGAGCTCTCGGTGGCGAAGTCCGACTTCACCGAGTCCAGCGCGTGTACGACCTTCATGTAGTTGAGATAAATCGGGGCGAGGCGCACGCCGGCGTAGAACACGATGGCCAGGGGGGCCAGCAGGAACAGCCAGCCGATGAATGTGATACCCCGTTGTTGCGCACGCATGCGGAACCTCACTTGATCGCCATACCGATCCGCTTCCACTTCGGACCGCCGCTCCGGCCCCAATCCCAATTGAACCAGATCCGCGTCGCCTTGCCGACCAGATTGGCCTCGGGCACGAAGCCCCAGACCCGGCCGTCCTCGCTGTTGTCGCGATTATCCCCCATCATGAAGTACATACCCGCAGGGACGTCCGTGACGAACTTCTTGCTTTCGCGGAACAAACCCGCCCCCGCCTGGTCTCCCCCGCACAGATAGCCCCGCACGTCCCTGCGGTTGCATCCCGGAAGCGGCTCCGGACGGAAATCGATGTCCACCGGGCACAGCATGGCCTCGTGGTCGTGGGTGCCGAGCTGCTCGCGGGCGAGCTGAAAGTTGACGTAGCAGCCGTCGTTGTATGGGCTCACCACTGTGAAGGGCACCGGCTTGCCGTTGATCGTGACGCGGTCGCTGTCGACCTCCACGTGGTCGCCCGGCAGGCCGACCAGGCGCTTGATGTAATTCACGGATGGATCCAGAGGGTAGCGGAACACCACGACATCCCCGCGCTGCGGCTCCCCGATGGCGAGGAACTTCCGGTCGATCACCGGCAGGCGCAGGCCGTAGGCGTACTTGTTGACGATGATGAAGTCCCCGTCCAGCAACGTCGGCATCATCGAGTCGGAGGGAATGCGGAACGGCTCGAAGAT
>CAZLYG010000164.1:9683-10050 GCA_964563075.1 uncultured Steroidobacteraceae bacterium
GCAGCACGATCAGCGCGACCGGGAAGAAGCTGCGGGCGTAGTCGACCGTGGTCGGCTCGGGAATGCTCTGGAAGTCCTTGCCCGCGGCGGCAGCCGCCACGAGCCGGCGCTTGCGCAGCAGCGCAACGTCCAGTCCCCACACGATCCCGGTGACGACGGTGATGCCCAGCAGCACGGCGCTGAAATCCAGCCGCTCGGCCACCAGCAGCCGGACGATCGCGGCAGCGACGAACAGCGGCAGCGTCAGATAGATCGCTGACATCAACGGGGGGTCGGGCGCGGGTTGGGGCGCGGCGGCGATGCGGCGCAACGGCCGACGGAACCAGTCGTCGGCGGCGCCGATGAGCGCCGCCGGGATGGCGAGGAT
>CAZLYG010000165.1:0-10042 GCA_964563075.1 uncultured Steroidobacteraceae bacterium
GCCCGAGACGCGTGTGAGCGCGGCCTGGCTGCAAGCTGGCTTCCTCGTTCTATGAACATCCTCGGCGCCATCGGCGTGACATCGCCGTAGGTCACGCGGCGCGATTCATCGGAAGCGCGCGCCGCTCCGATGCTTCTTCCAAGATCTAGGCAAAGATGCGAAGTGATGTGAGAGTGGCGACTCCCGAGCCACCTTTGTTCGGAATCACGGTGAGTCTCAGATGAGTGGCGCCAGCTACTTCGAGCCGGAGGTCCTCATGTTGAAATGTTGCGCCGTGGGCACTGAACGTGTAGTCCTGTGCGAGCATTTGGCGGTAAGTGCGTCCCCCATCTACCGACACCTCGACTCTCACCTGCTGCGTGCGATCCTCGACGCACTCCTCCACTTCATAAACGAGACGGGAGATCTTCTGCGGATGATCGAATTGCAACTCGATGTGCTCGGTCGCATCTGGCCGCCCACTCTCCCAGCGCGTCGCTCCACGCCCCTGGTTCCCGTCAATGAGGTGATCCAGCGGATGCTGCGGATCTTCGGAGGAGTACGTCAACAAAGCGACACGACCGATGTCGATCTCGCCCTGGTCGGCAGCAAGAATCGAAAACGGCTCGCTCAGCCAGCGCTTGCGCATATCAGGCGCCCTGCTTGGGTCAGATCTCGTTTCATCCTCGGCCGGGGGCCCCTGTCGACCGCGGTTGATCGGATCGTTGGTTTCACGGTCGTCCGTTCGGCATGTCTTGTCAATCACCATGGGGCGTCTCCTGTTGCTGGCGTCTGATTCGGTGTGCTCGGAGCAAAACAGCGCTCCGAGCCTCACCCGGACGAACGGATCCCGCAGCGGCTGGTGACAACTGCTGCGCCTCAGACTGAACATTGCCGGCGCCACCTGCCGGGCGCCGGAGCCATTAGGCACGCTTGTTGATGCGCGTGATGTAGGAGACCACGACGATCGATGTCAGTGGGCCGATCCGCCGACGTTCGAGGATCACCCCGGCTTTGCAGGCGCACAGCAGGAGGCCCAGCGGGCAATCGTGCAGAGCGCCGGCTCCGCCTTCTGACGCGAGCGCCCCCGCTGCCACCTCTTTCACAAGTGCTTGGTGCGATAGCGCACCGACGCAGCTCGCTGCGGAGCGCAGTTTGCCTGCATGCCCCGCGGGGCATTCCCGCCCACGCCCGCTGACCCTGGGCTCCGCACCTCTGACAGACTGCACCGCCGCAAGGACTTTCCATGTACATCAAACCACCGCGGTGGCAACTCCTGCTGGCGCATCTGTCCCTCGCGGCGTCTTTGTTCGCGGCATCCCCATCCGCCTCAGCCCAGACCGCCGAATCCGTGCCACCAGTCAACGCCCACGCGAGCCGTTTCGGAAGCGGCTGGGAGTGCTCGCGCGGGTTTCGGAGGGCCGAAGACGCCTGCGTTGCCATTACAATTCCGGCCAACGCGTCTCTGGATTCATCCGGTGGCGACTGGGAATGCAACTGCGGATATATCAAGGCAGATCAGGGCTGCAAAGCCGTGCGGGTACCGACCAATGCCCATGCGGACGAGCAGCAGTTCGCCCCGGGATGGCAATGCGATCACGGCTATCGCGAGGCAAGTGGCAGTTGCGAGCGGATTGTCGTGCCCGCCAACGCATATTCCGTAGATTCACCCTACGGTCGAGGCTGGGAATGCAATCCTCGTTACCACCAGGAGGGCGACAAGTGCGAGGCGATGCGGCCGCCCGCAAACGGATTCCTCGTCGGCGACAGCGACGGATGGGCGTGCAACCGCGGCTTCACCAAGCACGCCGCCACGTGCGTGCCGGTTGCGGTGCCGGCGAACGGATATCTGGAGACGACGGGCGATGACTGGAAGTGTGAGCGAGGATTCAAGCGGCAGGCATCGGCGTGTGTGCCGTTGGTCGTGCCCGCGGGAGCGTACATCGACTACTCCGGGAATGAGTGGGCTTGCGTGGAGGGCCTCAGCAGACGCGGTACGCAATGCATACCCGACCGATGACCGAGGTCGCTCCGTAACGGTGCGTCGTGATGAATAGCTCGGTGCTTGATGTCAGATCGCGCGAAGCAGCTGGCGTGCGGAGCGCAGCCGTTGATCTTCTGCGCCAGCCTTCGTGCGCTACGACAATGCTTGCCAGCGGTGCAGGCATCGACGATCCCCTAGCGCAAGCGCGCACATGAAGTTGCCGAGCCAATCACCCACACGAAATGCGGGAGCCTCCTCGTAGAAAGCTGGGCTTTCGCCAGTTGAGGTGCCGCAAAGTGTGTACAATGAGAAATGGCTGCTCTGCAAAGTCGATATTTCGTCCGCCTGCGACCAGACCTCTCACCTCAGGATGCGAGCGAGTACCGTGCGTTCGCGAAAAAGCCACCGTCCGGGAAGCCGCCCAGTGACGTGCGACTGATTCTGGCGTGCGCCCGGATCGACTTAAGCCACCACGTGTTCGCTAAATTGACGATCACCCTCGATGAAGGAGTGCCACCGATCGACCTCTGGGTACCCCACCAGATGATCCTGATGATCGGAGATATCAGCGAGATAGGGCGCGCTCCCGTGGTGTTCACACCAACAGACTAATGGCACAGGAACTCTCCGCATACAACGGAGCGGTGGTCCGGTCCTGCTGGTGTCCCACGGAATCCGGCTGCGTCAGCAGCGCTTCCGCGGCCTCGAGGAGTTGAACGCAGCGGTCCGCCCGCCGCTGATCGAGTTCAACGAGCGAACCTCCGGACTGGAATTCGGATCGCCGTGCCACCATGACCGATTCGATATGGTCTCCGAGAGCCAACCTCCAGCTACGCCTTCCGGGCGCTCAAGCGTTGCCTGAGCAGGTCGAGGTCCGTCGACTGTAACTCCGGGCCATCCGGCGCGCTTATTGATGCGCGTGATGTAGGACACCACGAGGAATAACTATCGGAGTCGAAGTGGGTCTCGACGCTCAGATAGCCGTGGCTCCACTGCGCTACGAAATACGTGGTCCCAGAATGCAGTGACGACGCCGTAGCGACCCCGGGGCTGGCTGGGCCGGTGGTGCAGAGCATGCCAGCGCTTCCGCCGACGTAGCCAGCTGCTGTCGGCGCTCCAATGGTGTACCGCGTGGTGCGTAATGGAGTATGCGAGATATCCGATCAAAAGGCCGAGCATCGCCGCGCACGCCGGAGACAGGTCACCGAGCATCCAGGCCGGCAGTAACACGAGCCCCATGACCACGCCCACCGTGAGAATGGTTGGTGCGTAAATCAATTCAGTCTGCCGCCGATGGTGCAGCGCGTGCCAGCGCTGAAACGGCTCGAGACCGTGCAGCACGAAACGGTGCACCACATACTCGACCAGCGTCCAACCGGCCAAGCCTAGCAGCGCGAACGCAATGAGCTCTGCACGCCTCGCGTGCGCACCAGTGACCAAGAGGAAGGTCGCCAGCCCGGCAATGATGGCGCATAGCAGCACAAAGTCAGCAAGATAGGCGGCTTTGCTCTGCTCCAGCGCGAAGAGTCGCCCGAATGGGCCTTGTCCGGACTTCATGGGAACGGGTCCTTTCGAGTGACGGCGGACTGTGGGTCCACCGCCTGTCGCAATCCACGCCTCATCGAACATACACGGCAACACTACGCTGGGAAAGCTCGTATCGCGCCGCACTCGAGCCGCGCTTGGTGGCCCGCCACACGAGCGGGCGCGGATCTTCCCGCACCTGCAGCTCGTGCCGAGGCCGCTCGGAAGCGCCTTCTACGAGTGTGGCGACGCGCTGCGGCACGTTTACTTTCCGACCGACTCCACCGTATCGGTGCTGTACGTGATGTCGGACGGCGCGGCAGCGGAAATCTCGGTCGTAGGCAACGACGCGTCGTGCGTCGTAATGAATAGCTGTTTTGTGGACGGTCGGCACGAAGATGCCGAAGCGAGACTGTGGCCTCAGACGGAGCGCATCAAAGCATCCTGCATGGCGGCCGAAGCGACGGAGCATTCGTCTCAAGACCGTCCGAGCTCAGCCGAAGAGAGGTAACGTGGTGGATCCTCGTGTGCAAGGCGAGGCTGGAACACTCGCCGTGCCTGTACTGCACCGGCCAGGCTTGTTCCGGACCTGGACGGGCCTGAGAGAATGTCAGGCGGGAAGCACGTGTCGTGCAAAGCGCAGCCGTTGCTCTTCTCGCACCTCTGTCAATGTGAGCCCGGTCGCGGCCGCGATCGCGCCCAGCACCGGATGCAGGGGGTCCGCCGGCATGCGCAGCTGATGAGCCCTTTCCCACGCACGAATGCGCAAGTCCGCGGAATTCACCGAAGAATAGAGCGCTGCCAAATCCGCACGCCTGCGCTCCGCGCGCCCGAACTCCTCAAATGCACGGCGCTCGCGATAATTCGAAAGGGCCGCGTTGCCAGCCGACCCCGGCGGTTCGTATATCGCTGCGGGCGAAGTCATGGTCGCATTCATCGGGTTCCCCTGGGTGGTCAGGGCGGGCCCGCGAGTCGGCACCCGCATTGGTGGATGAAAAATCGGGGCGTCGCAAGTACTCCCGTACAAAGCACCGGGAGTACGGCCGACTCAGTGGCGCGACCCGCCGCCACCTGTGCGCGCCTTATCTTGCGCTTCATTGATCTTGAGGGAGCGACCGTCAAAGTCTTTGCCGTTCAGTGCCTGCATCGCGCGGGCGGCATCCGCGCTGGACATCTCGACGAACCCGAAGCCACGCGGCCGGCCCGTGTCCCGATCATTGATCAATGAGAGCTTTTCCACCGTACCGTGCGGAGCAAATAGGTTGCGTACCGCTTCCTCGGTGGCCGTGAAGGGAAGATTGCCGACATAAAGCTTGGTCATAGGTATCTCGCGACAGAATAGGAGATCTGCGCGCCAAAGCGCAGCAGGAGTTCGGGAAGCTTTTGAGATGGCACTCTGGCCAGAGAGAACGCGCCGGAGAGCGATCTTTCGATCGACCTGGGTACCGCTAACACACTTATCTATGTACGCGGCAGAGGCATCGTACTGAATGAGCCAGGCGGCGGAAAGAGCGTCGTTGCCGTAGGGCAAGCGGCCAAGAGCATGATAGGGAGAACTCCGGGGCACATTACGGCAGTGCGTCCCCTGAAGGATGGCGTCATCGCCGACTTCACGATGTACGCGCGGGCGAGATCGACGCCTCATTCCAGCGGCGAGCTGCCACTGCACCGGAGCGCTTCAAGGAGCAGTCAGCCGTGCCGGGCGGTGCGGCGGTGCTGCGCAAAATCATCAACGACTTGCAGCTCGGTACTCCGGACTATGCGACCATGAGCCTCGCATTGGCCGACGAGCTACATCGGCAATTACCTCGATCGCAGCCAATGATGGTCGCACTCGGTGAGCTCGTGTCGATCCAATTCGAAGCCGTCGGCGCGGGCGGTTACGACCTCTACGATGTCAGATTCACCCACGGTAGGGCTGAATTTCCGATCGATCTCACGCCCGACGGTCGGCTCGAGGACCTGGGTTTCAACCCGAGCGGCGATGAAACCCAGGGAGCCGTCGAAGCCTGCACCCTCGAGGCAACGCTCGACTCCTCGCATCAAACCGTTCCGATCAGGATCTCTCTCGTCAATCGCAGCGGCACTGATCTGAAATTGTTTGAGCTCGACAACAGCGGGAACCGGGTCGCACAGGGGACTCTTCACCAGGATGATCGGACCCGGCGGCTTCTGACCTACGTCCATCGTCCATTGGTGATTACCAATGAGTCGGGAGAATGCCGCGAAATCGTTCTGCCAGGACTCGCTACTCGCGTGCATGTCATCGAGCCACAGGGCTTCGCAACGCCGAAGCGATCAACACAACTCGCCGGCAGCGAGCAAATGTTGCCGCAGTACATCGATAGAATCCGGACCTATGCTCCACTCTACGAGCAGATGACGCCCGCGGCCGCGCTGGCCACGCGCGAGACTTTGCCGAGGCAGAGTGCGGTCCTGGCGAAGCTCGGTGCGCTGGAAGCGATGTCGTTTCGAGGTGTAAGTGAAACTGGGAGCGACTTGTACACGGTACGGTTCGCCAACGGCTCCACCGAATGGCAGATTCGCATGGCCGCCGAAGGGCGGATCGCAGAGGTCGCACTCAGGCCGCAGCCGCGCCAATAGACAGTCGCATGGCGGCATGCATGCGGCCAATGTGACGGGCTCACAAAGACGCATCGGTGCGTTCCCTCTTTCACGCGCGGCCGTTCACACTGCGGACCGTGCTAGCGCTCGATCTTGACCTCCCTAGGGGGAGACAAGGTCACAAAGTTCTTGATTCGACACTCGCACGATGCATGGAAAACACCGCAAATACCTGCCTTGCGCCTTCACGGAGCACGGTGCAATCATGGCAGCCACCATCCTGAACAGTCGAGATGCGGTGGACATGAGCGTCTACGTGGTGCGCGCATTCGTGCGCCTGCGGGAACTCCTCAGCTCCAGCCGGGAGCTGGCCCGGCGTTTTGCAGAATAGGAGGCACGGCTGGATAAGAGGCTCACGCAGCACGATCAGGCCATCGCCGCCACCCTGTCCGCGATCCGCCAGCTGATGAACTCGCCGCGGCCCAAGAGGCGACCCATCGGATTCACTGCAGATCTCGAAGAAGAGGCCCGAGCGAACGAAGACACATCTAGTTCGACGATATGCGGACGATATGACTGGGAAGTTTGGAAAATGAGCCCTCGATCAGCTGCAAGCCGGCTCGTGTGAAGTACTTTCCTCTCGTCTGGTCTGCCATATGGCGTAAGCCAACCGAGGCCGTCCTGATATGGTTGGCAGTAACCACTGCATTCGCGTTGTCCGGCTCCATGCTTGGACTGCACGCCGCGTACGACCAGGTCGTCGAGAATGCGCGGAGCGACCGTCTCGACGTTAACGCGCGTTTCCCCAGCTCGAGTCCAACTGGAATCTTGATGCCCTTCGCTCTTCGCGACCAGATCCTAAAGGTCAAGGGCGTGTCGGCTGTGGGCGCCTACGTGTATGTCCGAGGTTACTACCGCGATCCTCACCATGGTGCCCGAGTCATTGCAGTGGACCAGCACATGCGGGAGGCCGCGCCCGAGTTGCTGACGAACTCGGCGCAGTGGGATCAGCTACTCGCGACGCCGACGGGCGTCTTCGCCACCCCAGCGGCGATGGCGCGATTGGGACTGAAGGTCGGTGACACCCTGCCGATCATCACGCCGCCGGGCACGCGCGCTGACGGTGCTGTGGCCTGGGCGTTTCACGTGCAGGGCATGGTGCCGTGGAAGTTTGATCGAGACCTATTTCTGAACGACCGATTCATCATCGGGAATCTCAGCTATGTGGACAATGCGCGGCCGCCATCGGAGCGCGGGTACGCATGGGGGTTTAAAGTGGCCGTCAGCGAAGCAGCCCAGGCCAACGAGGTGGCCCTGCACATCGACCAGAGGCTGAGGAATTCCAGTACCCCGACGCTGACTATCCCTGACAGGGACAATGAGATTTATGCGGTCAACTCAGGAATCTCCGTGGCTTCAAAAACCTGGCCTGTCGCCGGCGCCGGGATCTTCATGATCCTGTTGCTGACGGCCAACGGCATAGCGCAGTCGGTGCGCGAACGAACGTCGGAATTTGCTGTCCTTAAAACGGTGGGGTACTCGGACGGCACTCTAAGGGCGCTGGTATTCGCGGAGGTTGCCATCCCTACTCTGTTTGGTGCGGCGATCGGCACGGGCATCGCCGCATTATTGACACGAGTACCCTTGCAATACTTGCCGGAAGATCTCTCGGAATTGCCCAGACCGGCGTTGACTCTCGTCGTACTGGCATCGACGGTCGGCTGCGCGCTGCTCCTGGCGTCGGTCAGCGCTATCGTTCCGATGCGTCGGCTTCGGCATTTGAGCGTCGTCGACGCACTCGCGGGACGCTAACGTGCGCCCGCTCACGCAAACCCTGGTTCTGGCGCGCCTCGGTATTGCCGGGATGCTGCAACGAAAGTGGTCGTCCTTGGTTCTTGTCGGTAGCGTCGCGTGCGTCGTCGGGGTCCTATTGTCGATGCTTTCGGTGACTGCGGGACAGTTGCGCGCTTATCAGTCCGACCAGGAGCCGGGCCTTGCGCTGGTGCTCTCGCCCGATTTTCATTCTGAGTATGGCAGTGGTATTCCCCCGAACACGATCGGAACGATATTGGCCGCTCCGGCTATCGCCAAGACATCCGATGGTCATCCCCTTGGCGACGGCGAATTGCTGTTCTCGGTTCCCCCCACGAAAGCCTATTACGTGGGTTCGCTGACACTACGCGGGATAGGGGCAGAAGGCTTCGCACTGCGGCCCAGTCTGCACATAGTCGAAGGTCGGCAGTTTCGGCCCGGCCGGCAAGAGTTGATCATCGGAGTCGCCGCTGCGCGAGCCTACGAATTACACGTAGGAGACCTCGCGACGCTTCCGGGTGGAGCATGGCCGATCGTCGGGGTCTTCGCCGACGACAGTAGCATTCTGGAAGGTCAGTCCCTGTGCGACGCGGACACCTTGATGACCGCGGGAAAGGTGTCCGGCTTTGGCAGCGTACTGGTGAGGCTCGACAGTCCAACCGCGTTCGGTACTTTCGCCCATTGGCTCGAGACCAATCCTGCCCTCACGGTCGCCGCCGAGAGAGAGGCTGATTACACCTTGCGCACAGTCCATCGCTCGTCGGCATTCTTCACCAGACTTACGTACACCGTGGCAGCAATGATGGCCGTGGGTGCCCTATTCGGCATCGTGAAGCTGATGTACGCCGCAGTGAGCGTCCGCAGGCGTGAGATCGCAACGCTCCGCGCCATCGGCTATCAGGCGCTTCCGCTGGCTGCCTCTGTACTTCTCGAGACTGCGTTGCTGTCCCTTGTCGGGGCGCTGCTGGGAGCCGGTGCTGCCTGGGTGCTGTTCAACGGCAAGCACGTCCTGCAGTTTCACGATGCGTTCGATCTTTTTGTGTCCACGCGACTGGTTGCCCTGGGAGTTGTCTGGGCGCTGTCTCTCGCCATTCTTGCGGGTCTTCCGCCTGCAATGCGCTCAGCCCGGCTTTCAGTCGCGGACGCACTGCGAGCCATTTGAGCTATGCGGATGTGGCCATCGAGCGCGAGATCTCGCTTCCGGGCCTACCTGAAACGAGGAGTCAGATGGCGGCTCCAATCCGGATTCCGACGCGGCGGCGTTCGCTCCCGGGCGAACATACTCACCTCTGCACCTCAACCTCAAACGACGAGCGTGCTGTCGCCGGGCGAAACCATCGAACTGTCGAACGCTCCCGGTTCCGTCCGACTTTTCGAGGTCAGATCAAATTGTAGTTGGGAACCGAGGTGTGCCGACCGACCTCATCCGTATCGCTGGCCCACGCACGCGAGCCCAGGTCATTGAGCTGATCGCAAATCTCACCATCGCCGCCGAGATGTGCCGCAACTCAACACGAGCTATGATCACTCTACTATGCGGCTCAGCCATAAGCACGTCGTCGCCGAGGCCAGGAAACTGGTCAATGAGGAGGGACTCGATGCGCTTACGACGCGGCGCTTGGGCGAAAGACTCGGCGTCCAAGGGCCGGCGCTCTATCGGCATTTCAAGAACAAGCAGGAGCTCATCAACGCAGTGGCGGTGACCTTTTTCACAGGTCTCCCGCATGTCCCCGGACCGACTGATACGTGGCAGGAATGGTTGGAGGCGCTCGCAAGATCCACCCGTCGGGAGATCCTGGCATGCCGAGATGGTGCCAGAATCATCATGATGGCAAAACCTGATCTAAGCGGCAGAATCGACAGACTGCTGGCCCCTTTGACCAGGGCCGGCTTCGACACCCGCGAGGCCCTGCTGGCGAGTCATCTGATCGGCCGATTGGTCATCGGCTGGACGTCAGCGGAACAGGAATACGGCGGCCGTCTCCCGTCATATTCCGGTGAGCTCGAGCCCGAGTCCTCTTTTGAGTTCGCGCTGCGCTGTGTGCTCGCAGGCCTTGAGATACATCTGATATCGAAGCGGATGCTCCACGGCCGTCGGCGGCGGACGTAGTTCAACGCAAGCCCAGTTTTTTGCCCAGCTCCGAATTGCCCGAGTCGATGGTGATCGAGCGGTGCGCA
>CAZLYG010000166.1:0-10034 GCA_964563075.1 uncultured Steroidobacteraceae bacterium
GCCGCGAGCGGCCATCCGGTCACTCAGCGCGCCGGAAAAGTAGACGCCGCTGGTCCCGAAGACGATCAGGATCAAGCCGAAGGTCAGGCCGATGCGGGCGGGGTTCCAGTGGTACGTGCGTTGCAGAAACGCGGGCGTCCAGATGAAGAACGTGTAGGAGACCAGGTTCACCATCGCGAACCCTGCAAACATGGGCACGAGCGCCGCGCTACGTGAGCGCAGCACTGCCAGCACCTCGCGCACCGGCAGGGGCGAGTCGCCGCCCGGGCCGAGCCGTGCCGGCTCCCTCTGCAGCAGGAAAAAGGGCACCAGCAGCACGACCGGCAGGCCGACGATGATGAATGCGCCCTGCCAGGGGGCCAATCCCCCCAGACCCAGGCTATTGAGCGCTCCGGGCGTGGACAGCCACTGCAGCAGGCCGCCGCCGATGATGAATGCCAGGCCCTGTCCCACCGGGGCACTCATGAAGAAGGCGCTCACCGGACGCCCGAGGCGTTCGGGCGGAAACAGGTCGCTCAGCATCGACAGGCCAGCCGGAGTGAGGCTCGCCTCGCCGACTGCGACACCGATGCGCGTCACGAACAGTTGCACGTAGCTGCGCGCCAGGCCCGACAGACCTGCGAACACACTGAACAGCCCGATGCCGGCGGCCAGTATCAGGCGGCGCTGATAGCGATCGGCGAGCCGGCCGATCGGCACGCAGGCCACGACATAGAAGATTCCGAACGCCACACCCTGCAGCATGCCGAAGTGAGTGTCATCGAGGGTGAAGGCCGCTTTGAGCGGCTCGATCATCAGGTTGATGACGGTGCGATCGAACTGCGAACCGACGGAAGCCAGCGCCAGCAGGCCCGCGACCGCCCAGCCACGCGCTGCGCTTGGCCAGAGGCCCCCGCTCACGGAAGCAGCCAACTGCAGCGGCGATACGGGGGTTCGGCCGTTGGGCACAGTGCGGTAGTCTACGCGGACAACGACGGGGCGGCGACGTCCGGGTGAGGCGGGCACGAGTGCTGCAATGGTCGCAACGAGAGCCGGAGCTGGCAAAGATCCTCGCTTCGCGGGACGATCCGGTGCTGGTGCACGAGGCGGGCGGAGCGGTGATTGCGCTGGCCTACAACCGGCGTGACGCACGCTTGGCCTTCTGCGTCCGCGGCGATCCCTGGGTGCATGAGCTGCGCGACAACAGCGATGAGCGCGTCATGCGTGCGGGTTTTTCCGCAAGCACGCTGGTGCGCTACGACTGCGAAGGCAGAATCCTGGGCGGCACTCGTCTCGAGCTGGCCCGGATGGCGGAAGACGGCACGGGCAGTGAGATCGTCGCCGCCACCTACAAGAGCGAGCCGTTCGAGGATGTACGAGGCATCGCGGCTCACTCCAGTGGAATGATCCACTGCAGCGACGCTCGTCGCGCAGGCAAACCCTCCCGGATTTATCTCATCAACGGCGAATCCAGGCAGATCGTGTCGATGTCGGAGGGGCTGCAGAGCGCCGGCTCACTGTGCTATTCAGAGGATGAGCGCTACCTGTATGTCTGCGACTCCAAGAGCCGCCGCATCATGCGCCTGTCCATCCTGCCCGGCGGCGAGCTGCAGTTCCGTTGCCTGTTTGCGGAAGTATCCGGCGGTGCTCATGCGGATGGTGAGCTGGCCGTGGACAGCCTCGGGCAACTGTTCTGGGGATGTGGCGCAGGCGTACATGTGTTCGATCGCGGCGGCAAACACCTTGGCACGGTGGCAACGGACAAAGCCTGCGCGTCGGTCTGCTTCGCGGGCCAGGACTCGAGGACGTTGCTGATCGCCGAGCAGAATCGCATCTGGAGCCTGCGCGTCACGAGCCCGGGCGCGCGGCCTGTGATCTAGGCGATCCGCGCATGACGGTGAAGCTCGTCCGCTACGAAGCCGGGCTCGACGACCTGATCGATCCGCGTCAGGACCTCGTGACCGTGGTGAAGGAGATTGGCTCCGCCGAAGGTCCCGCGTGGAATCCGGTCACGCAGTCGCTGCTCTTCTGCTCGGTCGTGCCCGAGAAGCTCTGCCGCTGGAGTGCCCGCAACGGCTTCTCCATCCTGCGCAGCGATTCGAACATGGCCAGCGGCACCTGCTACGACGCGGACGGGCGGATCGTGTGCTGCGAGCAGAGCACGCACCGGATCGTGCGCATGCACGATGATGGCAGCGGCTACGAGGTCATGGCCTCGCACTATGCGGGCCTGGAGCTGAACGGGCCCAATGACCTGGCGGTGCATGCCAACGGCGGGATCTATTTCTCGGACCCGAACTTCAGCCGCCGGGCGACACCGATCAGCGCGCTCTCGCAGACTCCGCAGCCGCTGCAGGGCATCTATCGGATAGACTCGCTCAGCAAGCAGATCACCCTCGTCGCCGAGCGTCCGGGCAACCCTAACGGACTGTGCTTCTCGGTCGATGAGAAGCGCGTGTACGTGGCCGATACCGCGCTCTCACGCATCCTGCTTTTCGATGTCGGGTCTGATCACTCCTTCACGAATCGGCGCGTGTTCGCGACGACGCGGGGAAGCGGACGGGGTGTGCCGGATGGCATCAAGGCCGACTCTGCCGGCAACATCTATTGCGCCGCCCAGGGCGGCGTGCACGTGTTCAATCCGGCCGGTACCTGCCTCGGCATCATCGGTACCCCGGGCGCAGAGGATGCCATCTGCTTCAATCTGTGCTTTGGCGGCGGCGATCGGCGCCAGTTGTTTCTGTGCTGTCTCGACGGGATTCACTCCGTGCGCGTCAAGGTCCCCGGCGCACGGTTGCCTGCGGGGACTGCCTCACGAAGTTGACGCTGCGCTCAGGTCCCGGCGATGTCGCGGGACTGCGTCGCCTTGCGATGCGCCACTTCCTGCAGATAGATATCTGTCCGGTACAGCCGCGGGTTGTGGGTCATCTGCTCCGGCAACGGCTTGAACGGCCGCATGGATTCCAACAGCGCGTTGCAGCGGGCTTCCACGCCGAGCCGATATTCGGGCTCGGCAACGATGTACAGATCGTTGTGCAGGATGCCGTCGAGCACGAAACGCGCAGCGACCATTGCATCCATCGGCCTTGCCGCCGCAGGGGTTGCTGCTGCACCTGCCGTGAGCGGCGGCCGCGGCCGCTGCCCGGGGCGAGGAGCGGGCCGCGGCTGTGAACCCGGTGCAACGGCCGGCGGGCCGGCATTCTTCAATGCCTCCGGCCGATAGCTCTCGCTCTGTCCGATGTTGGTGGCCGTCAGACCGGGAACGAAGCAGGAGGTACCGATGTTGGTCGTGCGCAATTCCAGGCGCAGCTCCTCCATCAATCCAACGGCGGCAATCTTCGAGACGGTGTAGACCCCGGCGCCGCTGCCCGGCAGGATGCCGCTGGTGGAGGTCGTGGTGACGATCTGCGCGCCCTGCTTGGCCGCCAGCATGCGGGGTACGTAGGTGTGGATGCCGTAGACCGGGCCCCAGAAATTCACGCCCATGCCCCATTCCCAGTCGTTGTAGGTGCCGGTGGTGGCGGGGGCCTGCAGGCCGACCCCCGCGTTGTTCACCAGAATGTGCAGCGGGCCGAACTTCTTCTCGATCTCATCGGCGACGTGCTCCCAGCTGTCGCGCTGCATCACATCGTGCTTGATCGCATGCACGCGTGGATCTCCGGCCGGGAAGTGCTTGAGCGCATCGCCGATGTGCATGTCGTTGAGGTACCCGATGACGACCTTCATGCTGGCCTCGTGGAACACTCGCGCGATCCCCAGACCGATGCCACTGGAGGCGCCCGTGATGTAGGCGACCTTGTCCTTGACATCCGTAATCGTCGGAGCCTGCGCGGGTCCGACATCGGGAGCATCCGCTGCAGCCGCCACCCGGGATTCTCCCGTCCCCAGCAGGCCGGTCGCGCCTGCCGCAGCCATGCCGCCGAGGATCTGCCGCCGATTCACGGTCTGGTCGTCCATATCACGTCCCCTGGCTTCGTCGTAGTTCGCGGGATCATAGGGGTAAGGCCGGAAGCGCGAAAGCCGCACTGGCCGCTGAGTGGCCACATGCGCCGCGGCAAGCGTTTAGAATCCGGGTGACGCCCGCACAGCCAACAACGATATGGGGAGAACGGCTATGAGCATCCGGCCACTTCATCAGGTCCTGGCCCTCGGCGTGCTGGGTGTAGCCCTGCAAAGCGGCGCGGCACTCGCCGCGGACTACACGGTCATCAACCTGACGACCGAGGTCAACGCATCAGCCGATGACGTATGGAAGAAAGTCGGCGGCTTCTGCGAGATCAAGGACTGGCTGAAACTCACCTGCGTCTACACCCAGGGCTCGGGGGATCTGGGCACGGTGCGCCGTCTGGCCGACCGGATCGATGAAGTGATGGTGGCGAAGACCCGATACTCTTACACGTACACGCAGCCGACGACGACCGAGCTCTACCACGGCACTCTGGAAGTGGTCCCGGAGGGACGGCACAAGTCGCGGCTCAACTACAGCATCGTCTACGATCAGGCGCCCCTGGGCACCGATGAGGCGAAGGCGAAGCGCCGCGAGCAGCGCACCCAGTCCTTCACGACGGCGTTGCAGACGATGAAGCAGATTTCCGAAGCGAAATGACCGCCAGCCCGAGCGCTCCGAGCACGATGAGCGCCGCGGCGATGAGTTGTGCCTGCGAGACCTCCAGGCCGAGCAGGCTCATCTTCGGGTTGACGCGGATGATCTCGATCACCGAGCGCTCCAGCCCGCACAGCAGCAGGTACACGCAGAACAGCCACCCCGGGCGAGTGGAGAGCTTGCGCAGCTGCCATAGAATGAAGAACGCGAGCAGGCCCATCGCGATCTCATAGAGCGGTGTCGGATATACGCCCGGCGGGGCGATGAGCTCGCCGATGACGTTGTGATCGTAGGTCTGTGCCCACAGAGACAGCGGCACCCAGTGGGGCTTCAAGGCCAGGTTTGCCGGCACGCCCCAATCGCCATCACCGGCGAGCTGGCAGCCGACTCTTCCGAGGGCGTAGCCGAGCATCATGGCGGGGGCAAACGCGTCGCAGGTTCTGAGCACCGGCAGGCGATGGCGCCGGAAGTACAACATGCCGCCGGCGACGCCGAACACCAGGCCGCCGAAGAAGTTGAAGCCCTGGCGCGAGAAGATCAGGCCCAGCGGATCGGCTATGAAGTCGCGCGGCACTTCGAGCATGGAGAAGATGCGCGCGCCGACGATGCCCGCCAGCGTGATCATCAGGCCGAAGTCCATGACCAGGTCCTGCGGGGGAACGCTGACCTCACCCGAGCCCTTGGGCGCGCGGCGCACCGCGAGGCCGATCTGGCCGGCTTGGTGGCGGCGGCGCACTTCGACCTTCGCGACCTGAATGGATATCGCGACCGCGACCAGCACGCACAGCCCGAAGGTGGGCAAGGGCAGCGGCACGCGGATGCCGGTCGCCGCCTGGATCAGATCCTGCACATAGGGATACGACAAGATCAGCCCCGCGTGCGTCCGGCGCCTGCTTTAGGCCGCATTCACTCTGCCGCGGGCGAATCGGCCGAGAGCAAGGTCAGCTCCTCATCGCTCACGGCGCTGTGTGACATGATCCACTGAGCACGATGGTACTGCGCGGCCTCGACGAACACCCGGGCCGCAGAGGCCTGTCCCAGGAGCGGCGCCTCGGAGATCAGCCGGACACCGATCCCATCGGCAGCGAACGCGTCGGCAAACGCCTGCGCCGAGGGGAAGTCGGAGAAGGTGGTCAGGTAACGCCAGGCGGTGTCGGACACGGTGACGCCTCGAACATCCAGTTCCCGTAACGATACCCGATTGCCGCGCCCGCTTGCGCATGGCCGGTGCCGCACAGCAGAATTCCGCGAGCCCTCAACAGGACGGGAAGCCGCACATCATGCTCAAAGGTACGATCCTGGCCGCACTGCTGGCGCTCGGCGCCGCAGCGCAGGCCCAAGCCGCCGATCCCTGGGTCGCAGGCAAGAACTACTTCCTCGTCGATCCGCCTCAGCGCACCAACGTGGCCCCCGGCAAGGTCGAGGTGCTGGAAGTGTTCTCCTATGGCTGTCCCGCCTGCAACGCCTTCGAGCCCTACATCAAGGAGCTGCGGCGCGAGCTGCCGCCCAACGCGCAGATGAACTACCTGCCCGCCTCCTTTCAGGCAGCAGAGGATTGGCCGATGTTCCAGCGCGCATTCCTGACCGCACAGCTGCTGGGACTGGTGGATAAGACCCAGGACGCCATCTATGACGAGGTGTGGAAGTCCTACGACGCCCCGCTCTCGACCCTGGCGGGCCCGAACAGACTCAAGACGCAGCAGCCGACGATCGAGGATGCGGCCAAGGTGTACAACCGTCTGACCGGCATCCCACTGGACAAATTTCTCGCCACGGCCAACTCATTCACGGTGAATCTGCGGATGAAGCAGGCCGACGCCCAGATCATCAAGTACCAGGTCGATCAGACCCCGACGCTGATCGTGAACGGCAAGTACCGCATCACCCAGGGATCGGCCGGTGGCCCCAACCAGGTGATCGAGGTCGTCAAGTACCTCGTGGCGAAGGAGTCGAAGTAGCCGGCCGGCGCGCCGCGGAACCCTCGATCTCTAGGCCGGAGCGAATTCGAAGTCGATCGGCACGCCGAGGGCGTTGATCTCGCGTCCCAACTCGGGTGTGAGCGTGAACCCGCTCACTGCGGCCGTGTTGACCTCGACGAGCAGCCGAACCTGCCCCCCTTCGGATTGAATCCGATGAAAGAAGTCCGTGTGCGGCCGCATGAAGCGCGTGGCGCAGACGGACAGAGCCCGCCCCAGCACGGTTCTCGCCATTTCGCTGAGAGTTTCCGCGGCGCCGCCCGCCGTCGTGCTGAGCGCCAGCCCGGGAATGTAGCTGTGAATCTCGGCCGGCCACCAGCCTGGATTGAGCGTTGCCAGCCAGTAGGTCTCGCTGTGTACGGAGCCGCCGCCTCCGGGTTTGCGCGGCTCCCCCGCCTTGAAGCAGTGTTCGGCGGAGATCTGCAGCTGAGCCGATATCTCCTGGGGATCCATCGAGGGATGCCGGATACGCAGCACCAGCTCAAAAGCTTGCGGCTGCGGCTCCGGGAGTTCGCGCGCTTCCATTCAGGGGTCTCCGATACGAGGCGAAGTGACTGCGCCGTAGAGCAGACCATGAATATGCCAGCTCCCGCAAGCCGTGCGACGCAGTGCGCAATTGCCTGCGGTAGCGCTCCTGACAGCGCTGCAGTTACGCATAGAATGCAGCGCCTGGATCGGAAGGTGTCCATGGAAGCACCCGCGCAAGAGGCCACAGAATCGACGACGGCCCGCAAGCCGCTGGGGCTGATTGCGGCTTTTGTCGTGGTCACTGCCGCGGGCATCGCCGCGAGCGCCTATGCTGGATGGCTGGATCAGCAGCGCCAGCTGCTGCAGATTCAATTGTCCCAGAGCGAGCGCCGGATCCTGGATCTTCGCGAGGCGCTCACCCGTGCCGAAGTGGCTCTGCAGGAGAAGCAGGCCGCGGTGGCCACCCGCGATGCGGCGCTAGCGGAAGCCACTCAGCCGGACCTGCCGGTGCGCGTCTCATTTCGGCCCGCTTGGATGGGACAGGGCATGGTGGCCACATTGCGCAATGTATCCGCCCAGCCCATCTCCCTGATGGTCGAGGTGCGCGACCCGCAGGCGCACCGCTCCAAAGCGTTCGCGTTCGACGTCAGCCCTGGGGCGAGTGCCGACATCGGGCACGACCAGGGCTGGCTGGTGACCTCGGGGCAGAGCCTCGAGGTGGCCGCCACCGGCTACAAGACGGTCACCGCCTTCGCACCCTGAGGAAGGCGCGGTTTCAGTTCCAGTCTGGCGCCAACCGTAATAGGATCCCCTTCGCCGGGCAGGCACGCCAGTGCCCGCACAGACCGCCAGACGGGGCTCATAAAAGGATAAGCGGGGAGAGAGCTCTCTCATGGCAGTCTATTCCGCGCGCGCGGCGGAAGCGTCCCTTGATGTGCTCGAATTTCCTGTGCGGGCCGCAGCGGCAGGCGCATTCGTGCTCAGCGCGCTCGTGCTGCTCGGGTGGGAGTTCGACGTCGACCTGCTCAAGAGCGTCCTTCCCGGGCAGAGTGCCACTCAGCCGCTGACCGCCGTCTGTCTGTGCCTGTGCGCGGTGTCCCTCGGCTTCAGCGGCGGGTCCTCTCCACGCTCCCTGGCGACCACACGCCTGTGCGCTCTGCTGCCGCTGGCAGTGGTTCTGGCCACCGTCTGGCAGAACGCGCTTGACACAGACTGGGGAGTGGACCGGTGGCTGTTTCCGGATGCCATCCTCCATGAGCAGACGGGTCAGTTTCTACGCCCGGGGCGTACGGCCGGTGCCGCCTTGCTGGCCATCGCGGTGCTCGCTGTCTGTTTATTGCTCGCCAAGGCGCGTACACGGGTGGCGAACCGGATCTACGTCGCGCTGGCTACGGCAGGAACGGTGTTCTGCGTTGCCGTCCTCGTCGCGTATGCATTCAGCCTGAAGGTCCTCTATGCGATGGGCCTCTATGCCAACGTCAGCCTCAACTCGGGGATCATTCTCGGAGCGCTGTTTGTAGGCGTGCTGCTGCGCCGCTCCGACTTGGGCTGGGTGCGGCTGCTGACCAGTAATGCCGCAGGCAGCGAGAGCGCTCGTCGCCTGCTGTTGTGGTCCATCGTGCTGCTCTTCGTGCTCGCCGCCGTCGTGCAGGTCTGTACGGCCAACCTCCTTTACGGGGAGCAGATCGAGGCCACCGTGGTGACCTTTGCTGCGCTCGGCTTGCTGCTCGCCGGAATCGTCTCGCACGCCGAGCGACTCAATGCCCTGGACTGTGCGCGCCACAGTGCAGCGACGCGACTGCGGCTCGTTGAGCAGGAGCTGGCCAGCAACGCGCGCGCCAAGGACGCCTTTCTGGCGGTTCTCGCGCACGAGTTGCGCAATCCGCTGGCCTCATTGCGCAATGGCATCGAGATCGTTCGCCGTCGCAGCGGCTCGGATCGGACGCTCGGCCAAACGGCGAGCACCATGGCACGGCAGATGAGCCAGCTGGTGCGGCTCGTCGATGACCTGCTGGACTTGAGCCGCATCCATCAGGGAACCTTGCAATTGCAGCGCGAGCGGGTAGAAGTGCAGGACGTCGTCGATCGCGCGGTAGAGACATGCCGCGACTCGCTGACTGCGCGCGAGCACACGCTCGTCGTTGCGCCCTTCGACCCGAGCCTTGCAGTGCACGGCGACCGGCATCGGCTGATCCAGATCATCAGCAGTGTACTCTCCAACAGCGCGCACTACGCGGAGCGCGGCGGCCGAATCTCCATCGTGGTCAGGAGCGAAGGCAGACAGATTATCGTTGCCATAGCCGACGATGGCCCGGGTATTCCCCCCGAAGCGCTCGAACATGCTTTCGATGTGTTCTCCGAGCTGCGCGCCAAGCGCGCCCGAACCGATGGCGGGCTCGGGGTAGGGTTGGCATTGGTGCGCACATTGGTCGAGCTGCACGGCGGAAGCGTCCATGTACAGCATCTGGACCCGGGGCCCGGCAGCAGCGTCGTTATTCAGCTCCCGGCGCTGGACCCGCGCGAGCGCGCAGCGATCCTCAGGCGCGCCAGCGACCCTCGCTCGCAGTAGAGGGTACGGAGGCCAGCACCCGCTGCAGTGCCTGCGGGTCAACCGGCTTTACGAGGTGATCGTCGACCCCCGCCTCCCGTGAGCGATGCTTGTCAGCCTCCTGGCCCCAGCCCGTCAGCGCAACGATCGACACGCGCCGGCCCCACTCCGTCTTGCGCAGGCGGCGCGTCGCCTCCAGGCCATCCAGCAGGGGCATGCCGACATCCATCAGAATGAGATCGGGGCGAAATTGCGCCGCCAGTGTCAGGGCTTCCTCACCGTTGTGCGCGATCTGCACGTCGTTGCCCATGTGGGTCAGCAGCATGGCGAGCGCGGTTGCGGCGTCTTCGTTGTCATCGGTCACGAGTACTTTTCTGCGGTCGGGCTCGTGGCCCTGCGGATGAGCGAGGCCGGCAGGAACTGCGCCCGCCGGAGCGGCCGCCAGCGGTAGCCTGACGCA
>CAZLYG010000167.1:0-1534 GCA_964563075.1 uncultured Steroidobacteraceae bacterium
GGGCGCAGGTATCGCCCTGGGCCGCTGCGCGTTCCAGCCAGGCGCGAGCTGTCGCAAGGTTGCGCTCGGTACCCAACCCTGCGGCGCTCAACAGTCCCAGTGCGGTTTGTGCAGCTCTGTTGCCCTGCTCTGCGGGCTGCTTCAGTGCACTCACGAGCCCGTTGTAGTCGCCTCCGCGATACAGATTCAGCCATTGGGCGGAGCCCGCAGCCAGCTCCCGCTCTCCACAGTCCTCGAAGAGCAGCGACCGTACGGTCGAGTGGCCAAGCGAGCTCGAGGTGCTGGTGATCGCGACGGAGCCGCCGTTGCCGTGCAACCCACCTCGGGAAAGCAGCCCCACGCCAATGGCCACGGCCGCAACACCAGCGACGGCAGTCGCGGAGAGCCGCAGCGGTTGCCCGAACCATTGACGGATCGAATCCCAGACCCCTGGCCGCGCGACATCCCGAGGACGCAGATGGAATGAGCCGGCGAACGATTTCAGGTCATCCAGCTCGCTGCGACACATCCGACATCGCTGTAGATGAGCCTCCACAGCAGCGCTGAGCGCACCCTTCCCCTCCGCTACCGCCTCGATCTGCTCATAAGAAAGGTGTGCCTCTTCCCTGATGAGCGGGCGCAGCAGCGCGCCCGCCCGTCGGATCTCAGTCCGCTGAGACAGCCGATCGGCGCAAGCACGGCACTGCTGAAGGTGCCTGTCGATCTGCAGCACCTCGCGCCACGCAAGCGTCCCTCGAGCATAGTTCGACAGCTGCGCCTCGCTGCAATGCGCGTTTGAGGGTTCCATTCAGAGCATAGACGTGGAAAGGCTGCGGATATTGCCGCAGGGGCTCTTGAACATAGCTCAGGCCTCCACCCGGCCCAGAGCGCGGGCCAGCTCGCGTACCGCCAGCGTGCGGCGGTTGATCACCTGCTGTGGCTGAATGCCCAGCAGGCGTGCAATCAGGGCATCGGCCAGCGGCAGGTACCTCCAAAGCACGCAGAACTTCTCCTCGGGCCCCCCCAGCGCCGGCACATCTGCGCGGTCGGCGGCGGACAGAGGCAGCACCTCCCAGGCGATCGCATACTGAGTATCGTTCAGCGCCAGTGCAGCTCCGATTTCGCTGATTCGGGCGACTCCCAGCTCGACGAATACCTCGATGTCCCCACGGGACTTGCCGGGCCCGGGAATATTCAGCAGGTAGGCGCAGCGATAGTCCGCACGCAGCGCCTTCACGGCGCCCCAGAGCCGTCGGATCGAGGCGCTCAGCTCGACGCCGGTCTCAGGCGCCCGCACAGCCTGATCCGCCAGCTGGGCCGCTTCTGTACCCTCGCCCTCCTCCGCCTCGATCGATTCGTGTCGGTTTTCCTTGACCTCGAGCACCTGGACGGCGACGGACACCAGATCGTCGAAGGGGATCGGGGCGCCGATGCGCTTGAACAACGCAGCGGCAAAGGAGCTCCAGTCATCTGCGGAGAATCGTTCCATGGGCTTCGATCGATCTGGCACCCAGCTTGGATCTGCACCCAAGCGTTGAATACGCGCCGGATCTGC
>CAZLYG010000167.1:1544-2295 GCA_964563075.1 uncultured Steroidobacteraceae bacterium
CACCGCCACGCCGACCGGCCGCAGTGCAGCCCCTGGTCCGGACCTTCCCACAGTGCGTAGTCCGGGACGTGTGACAGGAAATAGCGGAGCCGGTTCTTGAGGCTCGCCCGCCGCGGATACCTCTGGCGCAAATAGTCCGACCAGAGATTGTGTGCCACTGTGGTCGCATAAGCCTTGAGGTCCGCAACGTTTGCCGCCCCTGTCGAGGCGCCCCCGACACGCTCCCAAACACGCACGAGCGCATCCTGATACACATCCAGGGCATCGAGATTGTCCGCTCGCGTGTCCTCGTCCGACAGGGAAAGGCCTGACTTGCGACGCAGCGTCGCTCGTACTGTGTGCGCCACCTGCTCCATCAGGAGCTTCGTGGTGACTTGCGACCCCGGGGTCATTTCTGCAGCGAGGGTTAGTTGTTCGTTTGTGCGCAAGAGGACGGATGGGCCTGGCGCCCACCCACTGGCCCCCGGGATCGCCGCGCTGATGGCAGGTTCCCGGCGGCAGTCTATCCGATGGCGGGCGGCACGGGCCAGCGTGAGGCTCGCGGCGCCAGCGTTGACGTTCGCTCTGTCGCACAACTGTTGCTGTCGCAACCACGCCGCCCTGCCCTGCCCTTGGCGCCAGGGCGCTGTTTGGCACATGATTGCAGGCATCGTTGAGGGGAGGGCGAAACAATGAATCCAAGAATCCTGACGCTCGCCTGCCTGACAGCCGCCCTCGGCACGGCGGTTGCGGCAACCCTGCATCCTCTGAA
>CAZLYG010000167.1:2305-10000 GCA_964563075.1 uncultured Steroidobacteraceae bacterium
AGACCGGCCAGTGGCAGATCGCTGAGACCGTGACCTGGACCGGAGTTCCGTCGCAGATGAGCGGCATCATGCCCAGTGGCCATACACGCACCTATCAGTCGTGTGTGAAGAGCAAGGATCTGAGCACCAATCCCTGGGCGGAAGGGTCCAGCGCCACCTGCACCTGGACCGTTCTGAGCTCGACGGGCACGGACATGGAAGTACAGGGCAGCGGCTGCGAGTTGGGTAAGGATTTCGGCATGACGGCCAACGTTCACGGCAAGATCCACGTGCTGGATCCCCAGAACGGCACGGGGTCTTTCGATATCACCCTGACCGGCAGTGGGCAGACCATCAGCGGCCATGCGGCATACGCGGGCAAATGGGTCGGGGCGAGCTGCTCCGAGGAGTGAGCTCGACTCAATCCCGGTCAGGGTCGAGCGGCTTGTATTCGAAGTGACATTCGCGGCACGCTCGGGCGATCGAGATCGCGGAGCGTGAGGCGGCCTCGAAGTCTTCGGCCTGAACCGACTTCACGAGGGCATCGGCAAGCGCTTCGCCGTCCTTGGAGAGGTTCACCGCCGAGCCGGAATTGCCCCGGTCCGTGAAGTAATCCTCCATGAGCGCATACAGCTCGCGGATCTCCTGAGCGTCCGCGATAGCCGATTGACCATCCCCGGCCGTGAGATGTCGCTGCACGCTCTGGCTTCTGCGTTCGATTCTTTTCATCCATCCGTCGAACTGCAAGATGCTCGCCGCGCCCGCAACGCTCGCGCCCATCGCAACGCAGAGCATGAGCACTGTCGGCAAGCACCTCACAGGTCGGGCGGCTTGTAGACATCGTGACAACGGCGACATGTTTTGACCAGCGTGTCGTAGGTGCTCAGGGCAGTGTCGAAGTCGTTCGACGCGGCCGACCTGCCCACGTCTGCGGCAAGCGTCTCGCCCTGTTTGGCCATTTGTACGGCGTCATCGACGTTGCCCTTGCGCGCGAAGTACTCCTGCGCCCAATGCAGTCCTTGGCCGATCTTCTGTGCATCGAGCTGGGCGGAGCTGGCGTCGCGGGTCGCCAGGTCGGTGTCCAGGGCCTTGACGGTGTCGTCCATATTTTTCATGACGTCTTCGTTGAAGTCCGTCAGGTCGATGTCCGCAGCCGCGCACGCGAGCGTTGTCAACAAGGCCAGCGCAGCTGCGAGCGCCGCGCGGGCCAAGGGCGTTCTATCCATGGTCTACGCAATGACTTCCTTCACCACCTCGCCATAGACCGTCGTCGCCCGCTCGGAGCGTCCCTGGTACAGGAAAGTGAGCTTTCGATGGTCGAGCCCGAGCTGGTGAAGAATCGTGGCCTGGAGGTCATACGTATCCACCACGCCACTCACGGCGCGAAGTCCGATGTCATCGGTGGCACCGTACGTGCCGGGTTTGATGCCGCCGCCGGCGATCCAGCTGGTGTAGCCCCAGGGGTTGTGGTCGCGACCGTCACCCGTCTGTCCGTAGGGAGTGCGGCCGAACTCGGACGTCCACACGACGAGCGTGGAATCGAGCAGGCCACGTGACTTCAGATCCGCTAGCAGGCCGGAGATCGGCTTGTCGACCTGGCGGCACATGACGGTGTGATTCTTCTCGATCTCGTGATGGGCGTCCCAACTGTCGATGGTGTTGTCCGGTGCACCGGAGATCACATGGATGAAGCGCACGTTGCGCTCGACGAGACGGCGCGCGCGAAGCAGCGCCGTCGCGTACTCCCGGGTCGCATAGGTCGCGCTGTCGACGATCCCGTACAGCTCCCGTGTAGCGGCCGTTTCCTTGGAGAGTTCAACGGCTTCGGGCGCTGTCTTCTGCATGCGGTACGCCAGCTCGTAGGAGCGCGTACGCGCCTCCAGCTCGTTGTCACCGGGGTGCAGCACTTCCGTCTGGTGCTCGTTCAGGGTCCTCAGGAGATCCAATGTGCCGCGCTGCTCCGCCGCCGACTGCACTGCCGGTCGGTCGATGTACAGCATCGGCGAGTCTCCCGGACGGAACGCGGTTCCGGCGTACGTAGCCGGGAGGAACCCTGAGCTCCAGATCGTGGCACCGCGACCGCCTCCGGCAGTGCCTGTTCCGGTCGGCAACACAATGAACGCGGGCAGGTCGGGATTCGCACTCCCGAGACCGAAGGTGACCCATGAGCCGAGTGCGGGCCGGCCCGGGGTGAGCCCGCTCGTATGCAGCTTCAAAGAGGAAATGACATGCGTGCTCCCGTCCGTCTTGCAGCCCTTGAGGAACGCGATGTCGTCCACATGGTTCGCAAGATTGGGGAGCCAGTCAGAAACCCAGGCACCGGTCTGGCCGTATTGCTTCCATGTGCGCTTCGTAGCGTACAGGGCCTGCACGCCACCGTCCGTCGCCGTTTTGAGATTCTTGCGGAAGGAGTCAGGCAACGGCTGACCGTGCAGCCGGACCAGCTCGGGCTTGTAGTCGAACAAGTCCAGTGAGCTGGGCGCCCCGGCCATGTGCAGCCAGATGACCGACTTGGCTTTGGGCGGAAAGTGCGGCGCTTTGGGCGCCAGTGGATCGTCGATGACGGCCGCGCCTGCGGCGCGAGCCACGCCGGACAGCCCTCCCGCAAGGGAGAGCGCTCCGAGGCCATAAGCCGTGTGGGTCAGGAACTCCCGCCGGGATCTGAATGGGACAGACATGCTGAGTCTCCTTAAAACCGGTAGATGAATTCGTTGGAGTTCGCGACCGCGTGAACCAGGTCCACGAAGGCGGCGGCGCGTGCGGGATCCAGCTTCTGCGCCTTGCCATTGCCGCGCGTCCCAGCAGGGCCAGCGCCATCTGCGGTGTCCTCATCCGCCGACTGCGCGAGCTTGCGCTGCTGCTGGTCCAGGTAGTCGACGAGCGCCACTCTCTCGTATCGGTCCGCGGGCCGCCCGTAGAGTGCCTGGTAGAGCTTGTCGAGCTGCTTGCTGACCTGAGGAGTGAGGTCGTAGCCTTCGGGGGCGGCGACCGGTTTGCCCTGCGCCAATTGAGCACGCGTCAGCTTCTCCTGGCGATCCAGGAAGGCCGTCAGCGTCTGTTTCTCGAAAGCATCCGGCGAGCGGGAGAACAGGATCCGATACAGCCGGTCGAGCTGCGCCGACTCATTGTTGCCGGCCTCGCGCAGAATGCGGGCCGCCAACGACTCGGACCACTTGTACACCAGGTCACTGTTGATGAGCGCGAGGGCCTGAGGCGCGGTGGTCGTCACCTCGCGTCGACTGTGCACACTGTTCGGATTGGCCTCATCGAAGGCCTCCAGCATCGGGTACGCCGTGTTTCTGCGGACGAACACGTACACACTGCGCCGATTCTGATCGTGAGGATTGTCAGAGACGATCCAGGCTTTTGGGTTCGCAGCGTTGACACCGAAGTTCGCCGGCACCGGCGGAAACACGGCAGGACCTCCCAGCTTGTCCTCGAGCAGGCCCGATGCCAGCAACAGCGAGTCGCGTACTTCTTCCGCATCCAGCCGTTGGCGGGGGAATGACCACAGCAGGCGATTGTTGGGGTCCGCCGCGGGCAATTCGGCACGCGCAGCCGATGACTGCCGGTAGACGCTGGAGAGCAGGATCTCCCGCTGCAGCTTCTTGATGCTCCAATGGTCCTCGCGGATAAAGCTCCCGGCCAGATAGTCCAGCAGCTCCGGGTTCACGGGCTTGTCGCCCATCTTGCCGAAGTCACTGACGGAGTCGACGATGCCGTGCCCGAAGTAGTACGCCCAGACGCGATTGACGAACACCCGCGCGGTGAGCGGATTGTCGGGGCTGGCAATCCAGTTGGCGAGCGCGGTGCGCCGGCCCGAGGAGTGGGCAGTAGGAACGATGTGCGGCTGCGCGCCATTGGCCAGCGCGGCGGGGAACCCAGGCTGCACTTCCTCCAGCGGACGGTCGTAGATGCCGACGGCGAGCACGTTGGTTACCGGGGAATCCGGCCCCAGCTCGAACATGGTGGAGATGTGCCCGGGATCCTTGGGCTTGATGGCGTCGAACTGCTTCAACTGTTCCTGGAGGGCGGCGTACTGGGCGTACGCCTCCTTGTCCTTGGCCTTGAGCTCCTTCTCCGCATTGCGATCGCGGCCGGTCAGCGTCCAGAGGTTTCGATAGTAGATCCAGCGATCGTAGGCATTGCGCTCGCTCGCCGGCTTCTCGAGCGAAACGCGGGTCTGGGGCACGAAACCTTCCAGCCGATCCTGCTCCAGCTTGTCGATCATCGGCTTCAGCAGCGCATTCATCCGATCCCGGATGTCCTTGGTCGCCGCCTGGTAGCGCGCCACGGCCTGCTCGTAGTCGGACAGGGCCTTGCCGGTGAGCGGCAGCACGTCATCCTTGGCGCTGGCGTTGGCGAAGAACGCCTGAAACTGGAAGTATTCCTTCTGCGACAGCTTGTCGAACTTGTGGTTGTGGCAATTGGCACATCCCACCGTGGTCGCCAGGAAGACCGATCCGGTCGTGTTGGTGAGATCGACGGCAATTTCCTGCTTCTTCAGGTTCAGGTCGCGCGCGTTGATCTCATCCGGGTAGCTGCGCAGGAACCCCGTTGCGGTGCGCGCCTCCAGGTCATCCGGCCACAGCTCATCGCCTGCAAGCTGTTCCTTGATGAACCGGTCGTAGGGCTTGTCCGCATTGAACGCCTGAATCACGTAGTCCCGGTAGCGCCACATGTTGGGGCGTGTGCCGTCGACGTTGTAACCGTCGCTGTCCGCGTAACGGGCCAGATCCAGCCAGTGCCGTCCCCAACGCTCCCCGTAGTGCGGGGAGGCCAACAGGCGATCGACCAGCTTCTCGTACGCTTTGGAGGAGCGGTCGGATACGAACGCCTCGACCTCCTCGGGAGTGGGGATCAGCCCCCAGGTATCCAGCGTTGCGCGACGGATGAAAGTCTCACGATCCGCATCCGCCGAGGGCTGGATGCCGTTGGCCTCCAGGCGTGCGAGCACGAAAGCGTCAATGGGTGTGCGAACCCACTTCTTGTCGTGCACCTGTGGAATCGGTTCGTTCTTCACCGGCTGGTACGACCACCACTGTGGTGCGGGCGCCGGCACGGCTGCCTGTGCGGCGGCCGGAGCGGGGGCGCGCGCATCCTCTGCAGCCGCGATCGACGCGACGGTCAGCGCAGTGGCAGCCAAGAGCGCGCCAAGCCCGCTCACCTGAGAACTTCTGGATTTCATGGTTCGCACTCCCATCACTTCCACTCCCCTCACGATCCCAAGCACACGTTCACTCCTCCGCCTTGAGGCGATAGGAGTCATGACAGTCGCGGCAGCTCTGGCCGAGCGCTGCGGCAGCGTCCTTCCAGGCGGGCCGCTCGGCCGGATCCGTCAGCTGCCGCGCCGACTTCTCGGCCTGGCGGCTGAAGGCAGCGCGTGCCGCCGCAAATCCGCGTCCATCGGTCCAGATATCGGCCTTCGCATGGGTCTTGAGCCCGGCCTCAGGCCCCGTGCCGGCTGGAAACCACTCTCCCAGATGGCTCGCCGCTGATTTCACTTCCGCAGCCGCGGCATCGATTTTCGCTACGTCCGGAGAAGCTCCGCGCACCTCGCTGTGGATGACCTTCAAGGCGTGCCCGAGTCTCTTGAAGGCCTCCTGGCGAGCCTTCACCACTGCCGCCGGACTGTTGCCTGGACCCAGCGTCGTCGCATTCGCGCCCAGGGTCGTCGCATTCGTGCCCGGCGTCGCGGGCCTCGTGCCTAGCGCAGCCGCACTCGTGCCACGCGTAGCGGTGCTCGCGCCCTGAGCGCCGGCGGTCGCCCCCAGTACACCGGATGCGAGTGCAACCAGTCCGACGACTCCTGTTGACAGTCCTCTCATAGCCGGCTCCTTTCCGGAAGCAACCTAACAAGGGTGCGACGCATCGTCCAATATCGATTGGCCATCGCTGCTGACGGACGGATATGTGACTACTTTGTTATCGAGGCCGCTCACGTGTCGATCTTGAATTCGATGGGCACCGTCGCCCAGCCATCGATCGCAGTCGCGCCCCGCTTCGAGGGAGTGAACAACCACGCTCGCACGGTCTGCATGGCTTGATCGTCCAGAACCTTGTGACCGCTCGACTTGGCCACCTCGACGCTGTCAACTCTGCCGGTGCTGAGGACCCGCACGCGCAGCAGCACCGTCCCTTCCCATTTCAAGCGTGCGGCCAGCGCTGGGTACTCCGGCGGAGGATTGTTCAGGTAACCGGCGCGGCCGAAGGGCGCCGTAACAGCCTCAGACGGGGGTGGTGGTGGCGGTGCGGCCGCGACTGGCTGAACAGGCTTGTCGGTTACGTCCGTGATAGCCGATTCCGCGGCAGGCAGATCGATCGAGACTTGCGGAACAGGGACTTCCACCGGCGGTCTTTCCAGCTTCAAGGGAGGTGGCGGCGCAGCGACATCGTGCTTCTGCACCTCCTGGATGATCGTGGTCTCCAGAGGCGGAGCCACCGCCTCGACGATCCTGTGGGCAAGGCCCGACGCGAAGGCATAGATCAGGAACCCGTGCAGGAGCACGATCCCGAGGAACACGATGCCGCGCCTGGAGATCGCGGAAACGAACGAGGAGGACTCCTCCGCATCCCGGGATACGAAGGAGCTACCTGGAGAGTCGACGTAAGCGTTCATGGCAGATCTCCGCAGGCATCACAGCCTGCCGCTGGCAACGACACCGATCCATCGCGGTATCGCCGGGGTGTACGTGTTCCATGTCCGCGAGAGAACCGTCCCATCGTTGAGCAGATTCTTCGCGAGCACACCGATGTCGAACTTGTTGTCGATGCGTGTGAATCCGATCTGCAGGTCCGTGATGCTGGAGGACGGCACCCACGCGTAGCTGGACAGCGAGATGTCGGAATTGAAGCGGCTGGTGAAGGAGGTGTTGGAGCTGGCGTGGATCGCGTACCCATGCCAGACGACGAAGCGGTAGTCCAATCCAAGGTTGGCGACCACCTTGGAGGCACCGGCGAGCTGCCGCCCCGAGACATCCTGGTAGGGCGCCACGCCCGGGTAGGCGTTCTCCACCGGCTGCGCGGAATTCGGAAAAGACTTGTAGAACGCATCCACGTAGGCCGCGGACAGATGAACGTTCAGATTCGGAATGCCGGCATAGATCGCATCGAGCTCGACCCCGCGCGACTCGACCTTGGGCACATTGCCGGTCGTCGTGGTATAGGCGATGGCCGGCTGCACGCCGTTCTGCACGTTCAGGTTGGTCGTGTACTGATCGACCACCCGCACGTTCTGCTGATAGTTGCGGATAGTGGTCAGATACACATCCGTGTCCACGACCAGTGTCCGATGCAGCCAAGAGGACTTCAGGCCCAGCTCGTAGGAGGTGTTCTTCTCCGGCAGAACCAGATCGGAGTAACCGTTGAGAATCTGTGAGATGCCGGCCTTCTCGCCGTACTGCCAGGACAGATAAGCGGTCTCCGTGTCGCTGAATTTGTAGCTCGGACTGACGACGAAGGCCGGTTGCGTCTTGACGAACGGCTGAGCGTTGATGGGGTGGTACAGAATGCCGATCTGGCTGAGGCGGATCGCCTTGGCAGCCGCCACCTGCTTGAGCTGCGCGGCGGTCAGCTTCCCATACGCCGCCCCTGGGACCGCGGTGATCGGAACCCCGAAGTACACATGGGCGACCTGGTCCGCCACGCAGAGCTGCGCAGACGAGTTTCCCGACAGCAGAGCCCCCGTCTATGCATTCGAGGCGAAGCCGCTCAAGG
>CAZLYG010000168.1:0-9998 GCA_964563075.1 uncultured Steroidobacteraceae bacterium
TCCTCCAGGCGCGTCGTGGCGACAGTGCTGAGGCAAAAAGGAATGCCGACGCTCGCTGCAGCGCGGGCCAGGGAGACATCGCCCCGCGGATGCACCATTCCGTTCATACCCGTGGGAGCCACGATCAGGGGCGCGGCCGTCGGCCGTCCGAACAGCTCGGTCTTGTGGTTGCGCGCCGTCGTGTCGACCAGCGTCTGGGGGATGAAGCTCAGATCCTCGAAAGCCCGACGATTGCAGCGCAGCGTGTTCTCGTCCTCCGCGCCGCCCTCGACATACTCGAAGACGAAGTGCGGGATGCGGCGCCGCGCGACCTCTCGCAGATCCGCAATATTGATGACGCGTGATAGATCGCGGCCGCTGAACTGGCGACGTTGCCACGGCATGATGGGGTTGCCCGACTGAGTTTAGAGCTCTGCGATATCGATGCGCTTGGCGATGAAAGTGTTGGTACTCGGATCGTAGTGTCCGACGGCCACCAGCTTGTGCAGGTTATGCGAGGCGCCGAGCTCAGTGCTGATCTGCGAGACGAGTCCGCTGAAGGAGACGAAGGTGTTCATGATCGCTGCGCCGCCGGCGCCGATGGCGTAGTTCGTGCCATTAGTGGTGTCGGGGACGATCAGCGGCATGGAGCCCAGCGTATGCACGTCGACGCTGTAGGGCCCCGTATCGATCGTGGCCGAGGTGAGATTCGCGTTGCTCAGGTCCACGAGCAGCCCGGAAGTGCTGGAGCTCACGAAGGGCGACAGCGTGCCGGCAGGCCATTCGACCTGCAGCAGGGAGTCGATCGACGCGGGCGTCGTCACGGCGCTGGCATTGAAGTCCGGCGGCGCCGACCCGAACGGGGTAACGAGCCCGTCGACCTGCAGCACAGTATTCGCCGGTACGGCGCTTTCGTCGAGCGTGCCGGTGTTGACCGCGTAGTTCGAAGGGTTGGCATCCACGCTGGCCCCGGTGCCCGTAAACGTAAAGGCCGACGTGTAGCTGACCCCGATCCCGGCAAGCGCCAGTTGGAGGTTGCCCGGCGCGGCGGAGAGAAGCGTGCCCCACAATCGTGTCGACTGCAGCCGCACTTCACCCTGGGTCACGTCGAGCCCTGTCACCGCCCCGGTGGTCGCATCGGTTGTGACCTGGCCGATCGCCTCGACCTGCTGACCCACCGAGATCGCAAGATTGCTCGCTCCGGCGGTTGTGCTGCCGTCGGTGTTGATGATCGTCGAGGCTCCCATCGTCACCGGAGCGTTGGCGAGGAACGTCTGGCCCACGCCGTTCGCGGCGCCTCCGCGAGGGATTACGGAAACATTGTGCAGGGTGAGCGTATCGCCCGAGCGCGCGCTGACCGTGCCGACGAAATGGTCGACGGCCGGACCCTCGAGGCTGTTGCCTGCATAGATCTGCGTGGCGTGCAGAACAGGCGTCACTTGCGAGATGTCGCTGAAAGTTCCCTGAGCTCCCACCAGGGCGTTCAGGGGCAGCGTGGTCAGCAGGTTCAGGCCGGTGCTGCCGGTGTAAATCACGCCGTTGAGGTCGTAGACGGTGTTGGAGTCGACTGCGATGGTCGCCGCGCCGAAGGTTGCCCCATAGGGGTTGTTGTCGTGCAACGGCACCGTGTTGAGGATGAAATCGTTGCTCGAGGGCTGCGCGATCAGGAACAGGCCACGGACGAACACCGGGTTGTTGTTTGCGATGAGGGTGCTGGCGACCACCATCGGGGTGAAGTTCATGGTCCCGGCGGCGGCATTCACGATCGTCGAGGCCGCCAGATCGAACTCGAGCCCGAGATTCACGCCCTGCTGGTAATTGACGACCAGGGGATGGCTCGGGTCGAAATTGAACGTCAGCGTCACGGTCGTAACGGCTGCCCCGCTGTTGTCCAGCGGGGTCAGCGCGACGGATTGGCCGTTTACATCATAGTTGATGCTGGCGGTGCTGAAGTCGAGCGTGATCGTCCCCTGGTTGTAAGTGCCGGTGGGAATGGCGGGCGCTTCCAGCATCTGGCTGAGGTCGACGACGTGCGTGAGGTCCGCCTGCTCGGCGAGGGCCAGGGCGTTGAACACGTTCCCGTCGCTGCGGGTCAGTGTGATGGCATCGATCGAGACGATGAAGCTCGAGAAATGATTGTTCGTCGCCGTCATCACCACGACGGGGGTGCCGTTGTAGTAGGTGGTGCCCCCGCAGGAGCCCACCAGGATCGAGAACACGGCGGTGAGAAGGGCGCGCAGAACGAACGCTGCGCCAAGTCGCGGGCGAGGGCAGACAACTGGCATGCAATAAAACCTTTCGCTGGAAAACAACGGTCCGTCCACGCATCCGTTCAGACGGTGGCAGCTTAGAGGGACCCGCTTGCGCCTAAGTTCGCGCAGTTACTTCATTTTTACGGCTTCGCAGACCCGTCAGTCAACGTTCACGGTCGGTACCGTGGCGCTCCCGCTGCTCAAGTCGACTGGTGTGTCAAACGACTGCAGCTGCAGCGTGGTGACCGGGTCACTCGAATTCCATGCCCGGATCGACACGTAGTAGACGGCGTTGTCGGAGCTGGTCGAGCCGCCGGCCGGTATCCCCCGGACCTGCAGCGTCTGGCCGCCATTTTGCGTGAGTGCGGAGTCGATTGCTACGGTTTGCACGATGGCCCCATCGTGGGAGACGATCAATTCGCCACGATCGTACTTGCCGGGCGTGACCGCCCCCACCGTTATGGACATCGAACCGCTCCCCGCCGTGGGTACCATGGCGGGCACGGCGATCCCGACCGGCCCGGTCCCGCTGGCCGGCGGACCCAGGGTGGTGACCAGCTGGCCTTCGGTGAACAGCGGGGCTTGTGCAGCGATAAAGTACACGGACGCCCCTTGCACAGGCGTCACGGTCGTCAGCGCAACGTTGCCCCCGCTCGTGTACGTCCCCCAGTCGATCGTGCCCATCGGGACCGACTCGGGGTTGAGGAGATTGCGCGAGTAGGGGTCGACGGGGACCTGGTCCACTACATAAGGGAGCTCTCCGGTGACCGGGATCGTCTGGTAGAGGTCCACGACCGCGCCTGCCGGCAGAGCCACGGTGCCTGCTTGCATATTGAAGGTATAAGAGGCCGCGGGTCGTGGCGAGACCGTACCCACGGATACGGCAGACGAGGGATCGCTCTGCGTCACCGGCACGGATTTGATGATCACGGTGGCTATCTGCGGCCCGTGGATCACCAGATCGTAGAAGGTAGTGGTGGAAGGCGGGGTCGTCGTCAGGCCGGGGGTGGAGGTTGTCGACGTCGAGCTGGTCGTCGAGACGGAGGCGGCGGGCAGCGGATACACCACGAAGCTTCCGTCCGGTGCGACCTGCGCAGACTGAACCGCAATGTGGCGCGATCCGTCGCTGCTCAGGATCTCCGCTGTCACCTGCACATCGATCTGTCCGCTCGAATTGACGCTGCTGCCGATATTGCTCGTGTCTATGGATCCGCGGATGCCGCCCACCGTGCTGGCGTCATACGCGGCAGGATGAGGATTCAGGAGGACCCCGATCTGCGGGTTGTTGGGGTCGCCGTAACCGAACTGCACCAGGTCGTGTATTCCGTCGACCGTGACGGCGACGGACATTGACGCTGCAGAGGACGTAGTCGAGGCGGGGGTCGTCGCGCTGGCCGCGATCGTACAGTCAGTCTCATTGACCACGCAGGTCGAGCCGGAGGGACTCGTACACCCGACCGTGCCAGCGGTGCAGCTCGTCCCCGCTGCGGGCGTAGTGGTCGTGGTTGTGGGTGTGCAGCCCGCCTCGCCGCTCACGCAGCCGCTCGTCGGTGTCGGGGCGGTGAGAGCACCCAGCTGAGCCAGGCTCGCCTTGACCGTGAGCGTGGTCGACACGCCGATGCCCTTATCGGGATTCAGCACCTCCAGGCGAGCATGCTGCGCATTACCGGAAGCATCGGTGTAGTCCGCTTCGTCGTTGTACGTCGCACCGGCCGCCGTCGCGGATGAGGTCACCGCGGCCCACGCATCGACGGGTATGAGCCGCAGCTGCGAGTACGTCCCCGCCGGGACCTTCAAACCGGTGGCAATCTGGGCGAGCTGGCCGTTGCTCAGGGTGGCGAGATCGACCGTAATCGGTGCGCTCAACGTGAACTTGTTCCAGCCGGAGTCTTCGGGCGAGGCGCTCGCGCTGGTGCTGAACCAAACCCCCTGGATGGTGAGCCACACGTGCGAATACTTCGACTGCACGCTGGTGGCCACTGAAACGTTCGCCTGTGTCGAGCACCCCGCGAGCGCCGCACATATCACCGCCAGACCTGCTGCCCACTTGATACGCATCGTCGTTCCGCTCCACGCGCGTCTAACGCACCCGAGCCCACAGCGTGCGTCGGCCTGAGAGTGCGATGAGACCTGTTCCCGATCATGCCTTCAGCAAAGCACGAATTCCGTCCTCGTGCGGTAAGCAATTCTGTCGCCCGCCTGGGGTGGTCTCAGGCAAAGCCGCTCGCGAGCTGTTCCAGTGCCTCCCAGCGGGCAAATTTTACACTCAGCAGCGACTCCAGCTCCTCCAGCCGGCGGCGGTCCTCGCGCAGGCGCTGCGGGTCCTGGCGATGATAGTCCGGGCTCCCCATGCGTGTCGTGAGATCCGCCTGCTCCTGCTCCAGAGCCTCGATTTCCGCCGGCAGTGCGGTCAGCTCGCGCTGTTCCTTGTAACTGAGTTTGGTGCGCGGGCGGTCCGCTTTGTCTTTGTCCGTTGCCTGCGACGCGAGTTCCCGCGAGCGCGCTCCGGACTGGACGGCTGCTGCCCGCGCGGGAGGCCGCTTCTGCAGCCAGTCGCTGTAGCCACCGACGTTCTCGCGCCACACACCGTCGCCTTCTGCCGACAACGTTTGCGTAACTACGTTGTCGAGGAAGCGCCGGTCATGGCTCACCAGCAGCAGCGTTCCGCTGTATTCCTGCAGCTTCTGTTCCAGCAGCTCCAGAGACTCGATGTCCAGGTCGTTGGTCGGCTCATCGAGGACCACGAGATTCGCCGGACGAGCGAACAGGCGCGCCAACAGCAACCGGTTGCGCTCGCCGCCGGAGAGCATCTTGACGGGTGATTGCGCGCGCTGCGAGGCGAACAGGAAATCTCCAAGATAGCTGACCAGGTGCCGCCGCTCATCGCCGATTTCGACCCAGTCCGATCCGGGGCTGATGGTCTCGGCGACCGTCGCCTCGACATCGAGCTGCTCGCGCAGCTGGTCGAAGTAGGCGACGCGCAGTTGAGTGCCGAGTCGCACGGTGCCGCTGTCAGGTGGCAGCTCTCCCAGGATGATCCGGATAAGTGTCGATTTGCCCGCGCCATTCGGGCCGATGAGTCCGATCCTGTCGCCGCGCATGATTCGCAGCGAGAGTCGATGGACGAGCGTGCGGTCCGCGAACCGCTTGCTGACCTCATCGAGCTCCGCGACGAGCTGGCCCGAGCGTTCGCCGGAATCGAGCCGCAGTCGCACGTTACCGATCCGCTCGCGGCGCGCAGCGCGCTCTTCGCGCAGTCGTTCGAGCCGGCGAACGCGGCCTTCGTTGCGTGTGCGCCGCGCCTCGACACCCTTACGGATCCAGACCTCTTCCTGTTGCCAGAACTTGTCGAAACGCCGCCGCGCGATTTCCTCGGCCGCCAGCTCCTGATCCTTGCGCTCCTCGTAGGCAGCGAAGTTACCCGGATAGGAACGCAACACGCCGCGGTCGAGCTCCACGATCCGCTGCGCGATGCTGTCGAGGAAGGCGCGGTCGTGGGTGATCACGATGCTGGCGGGCGCGTTAAGCACGAGCTCTTCCAGACGCTCGATTCCCTCGATGTCCAGGTGGTTCGTCGGCTCATCCAGCAGCAACAGGTCCGGCTGCAGCGCGAGTGCCAGCGCCAACGCGGCCCGTTTGCGCTGACCGCCGGAGCTGTTGGCGGCGGGCTGATCGCCCTTTAACCCGAACCGCTGCAGGAACTCCGTCAGGCGCGTCTCCAGGCGCCAGATCTCTTCCTCCTCGGGGCTCGGCAGGCCACTGGGCTTTGCGTCGGCGCTATGGGCGCCACGCCGGAAGCGCTCCATCAGGCTCTGGCGCAGGGTATCCGCCGGGGGTAGCTCGGGCTCCTGCTCGACGAATGCGATGCGCAGGCCGTCGCGGCGCTGCAGCTCCCCGTCATCGAGTTGAATCGCCCCCACCAGGACCCGCAGGAGAGTGGACTTGCCGGTGCCGTTGCGGCCGATCAGGCCGATCCGCTCCCCGGGCTGCACGCTCAGGTGCGCTCCATCGAGCAGCGGACGGTCGCCAAAGGCCAGGTGAGCGTCGATAATTGTGATGAGCGCCATGAAGCGAGCAGGCCGGATTGGACGCGGGAGCTGAAAGTCTATACAGTCCGCAGCGCTGAACATATGGGCGCGCGGTCAGCGCCATCGTTTCGCTCGCAGTGCAGTCCTTTTCGACTACTTCGACTTCCCATTCACCACCTCGCTCTGACCGCCGCAGCGCAAGCTGACGCGCGAGCTCGACAGAGGTTTTCTTTCTGATGTCATTTGCTGATCTCGGGCTCGTGCCCGAGCTTTCCCGTGCGGTTGCCGAAAACGGCTACGTTGCTCCCACCCCCATCCAGGCCCAGGCCATCCCCGCCGTTCTCAACGGCAGCGACGTGCTTGCCGGTGCGCAGACGGGGACCGGCAAGACCGCAGCGTTCATACTTCCCATTCTCCAGAGACTCGGCACGCCCACCGGCCAGGCGCCCCGCGCATTGGTGCTCACTCCAACGCGCGAGCTCGCGGCGCAGGTTGCCGAGAGCGCCCGTACGTACGGCAAGTACGTCGGTTTGCGCACGCAGGTGGTTTTCGGCGGCGTCGGGATCAATCCGCAGATCGATGGGCTCGAGCGCGGCTGCGACCTGTTGGTGGCGACTCCCGGACGACTGCTGGATCTGGCCGAGCAGGGCGCGCTCGATCTGCGCCAGGTCGCCTACTTCGTGCTCGACGAAGCCGATCGCATGCTCGACATGGGGTTCATCCATGCCATCCGCCAGGTGTTGAAGCGCCTGCCTCCAAAGCGGCAGAACCTGATGTTCTCGGCCACGTATTCGGATGAGATCCGCGAGCTCGCCGGGCGCATTCTGCGTGCTCCCGCCGAGATCGAGGTGGCGCCCCGCAATGCGACCGCCGACCGCGTGGACCAACAGGTGTTTCGCGTTTCCAAGGAAGACAAACGTCATCTGCTGGCCCACCTCATCCAGGAGAACAACTGGTTCCAGGTGCTGGTGTTCACACGCACCAAGCATGGTGCCAATCGCCTGGCGCAACAGCTCGAGGCCCGCGGCATCGCGACGGCCGCCATTCACGGCAACAAGAGCCAGGCAGCGCGCGTTCGTGCCCTGGCGGACTTCAAGGCCAACAAGGTGACGGCTCTCATCGCTACCGAAGTGGCGGCGCGAGGACTGGACATCAAAGAACTGCCTCACGTGGTGAACTACGAGTTGCCCAACGTCCCGCAGGACTACGTACACCGTATCGGCCGCACGGCGCGCGCGGGTGGTACGGGATGTGCCGTGTCACTTGTCTCCAGCGACGAGGGATCGTTGCTGAGGGATATCGAGAAGCTGCTCGGCAAGGCATTGCCAGTGTCCCCCACGCCTGCGTTCACCATTCCGCCGATGCAACAGGGGACGTCGGCGGAGCAGGGGCAACAGAGGTCGCAAGCGCATCCCGCAGGCTCGCGCGGCTCGCGTGACCGGTCGGGCCGCAATTCAGGACATGAGCAACACCGATCCGGTTCGCGCCCGAGCGCCTCCGGGCAACATCGGACGGGCTCGTCCCACACGTCTGGGCAGCACCAGGGTCGCTCGCAGTCGCACACGTCTGGCCAGCACCAGGGGCGCTCGCAGTCGCACACGTCCGGCCAGCACCGCGGCGATTCCCGGTCGCACGCGCCCGGTCAGCATCGTGGGGGCTCCCAGCCCCACACGCAGGCGCAACATCGCCATGACTCGTCCCACTCACGCCCCGGCCACCGCTCCGGTCCGAAGCACTCTCAAGGTCGGGGACAGCCACAAGGCGGCCGCGGCGGGTTTTCGCGGGTCGGTTGAGTCGGCGGCGCGCGTGGCGCGCCACTGGCTATGCGTGTAGGCTCAGCGGATGTTGCGCAGAGTGCTCCTGATCGTGCTCGTGGCATTGCAGCTGACGGCCGGGGTGCCCGTGTCTCTTGCGGAAACGCCTGAGACCACGGACACGCACGGGACTACTGGCACGCATGCGACTACGGACACACACCGGACCACGGGCGCGCACATGGCGGGCATGGACATGACCGGCATGGACATGACCGGCACGCACAGGGCTGGGATGGACGTGACTGGCATGGCCGGAATGGACATGACTGCCACGGACGTGTCGGGCATGGAGATGTCGCATTGCGCCGACCGTGCTCAACATCAGCATTCCGGTAGCAAGCATGGATGCTGCAGCGACGGAGGCTGCCAATGCGCGGCTCCAGCAGCTCTTCCCGCGGCGACGCCGCCGGTGATCTGTCGCGTTCGTCCATCACACATGCGCCCTGAGTCGGACATCCGCACACGGGCTCTCAGAATCGATCTGTTCCTCCGGCCTCCCATCCCCTGACACCGCCTCTCTCTTCAGGAACTCCGCCCGCGTTTCCGGTCTGAGCCGGAGCTTCATCGCGGGGGCCGCTCTCATGGTGTGTGCAGGAGGGTGCGATGGCGCACTCAACAAATGAGTCACGGAGACGCTTCGTCCAAGGCCTTGCCGGCTCGGCGGTAGCCGCAAGCGGCATCGTGCCAGCTCGATTTTTGCCGCAGGCGTACGGGGCTACCGGTGCGGACTCGCGAGTACTCGCGGGCTCCGAGTTTCATCTCGAGATCGATCAGCGCGAGGTCAACATCACCGGCGCCAGGCGCCTGGCAACGGTGGTCAACGGCCAGTTGCCGGGTCCGACTCTGCATTGGCGTGAAGGCGACCTGGTGACGGTGCGCGTCACCAACCGCCTCAACGTCCCGACCTCCATCCACTGGCACGGCATCCTCGTGCCCGCCGGCATGGATGGGGTCCCCGGGGTGAGCTTCAGGGGCATCGATCCGGGCACTGCGTTCACATATCGGTTTCCTGTCAGGCAGTCGGGCACGTACTGGTACCACAGCCACTCGCGGTTTCAGGAGCAGACGGGACTCTACGGCGCCCTGGTCATCGAGCCCCGCAACGGCGACCGCCGCCCCGCGAGCCGTGAGCACGTGCTGCTCCTGTCGGACTGGACGGACAGTGATCCCGAGCACCTGTACCGCACGCTCAAGCTGCACAGCGACTATTTCAATTTCGGCAAGCGCACGGCGGCCGACTTCCTGTCGGACGTGCGTTCACAAGGGTTGCGCGCGACGCTCGCAGACAGGCGGATGTGGGGTCGGATGCGAATGAGCCCCACCGATCTGGCCGATGTCTCCGGCTACGCCTACACGTATCTGGTCAATGGTCTGCCGCCCGCGGCCTGCTGGACGGGGCTGTTCGAGCCCGGTGAGACGATTCGCCTGCGCTGCATCAACGGCGCGTCGATGACATTTTTTGACGTCCGCATTCCCGGCTTGAAGCTGACGGTGGTCGCCGCCGACGGCCAGGACGTGGAGCCCGTACCGGTCGACGAGTTTCGTATCGGTCCTGCCGAGGTGTATGACGTGCTCGTCGAGCCGACGGACGCGCGCGCGTATGCCATCTTTGCGCAGGCGATCGATCGTTCCGGATACGCGTTGGCCACTTTGGCGCCGCGGCCCGACATGAAAGCCGAAGTGCCTGCGATGGATGCGCGCGCATTGCTGAGCATGGTGGATATGGGGCACGGCACGGGCCGCATGGACATGGCGCACGACATGCCCCCCGGGAACGACATGCCCCCCGGCCACGACATGCCGGCAGGCCACGACATGCCGGCAGGCCACGACATGCCCCGCGGCCACGACATGCCGGCAGGTCACGACATGCCCCCCGGCCACAAGATGCCGGCAGATCACAACATGGCCGACATGCCAAA
>CAZLYG010000169.1:0-8651 GCA_964563075.1 uncultured Steroidobacteraceae bacterium
GACCAGATTCATCAGGATCTGCCGCACGCGCAGCGGATCCCCGACCAGGTTGCGCGGCTCGCGCTCAGGCGGACAGACGATCAGGCCGATACCCTTGGATTCGGCGGCGCCGGCAAACAGGCTGGTGCATTCCTCGCAGATGCGCCCCACCTCGATGGGCAGCTCCTCGAGGGCCACCTTGCCGGCATTGATCTTGGAGAGGTCCAGCAGGTCGTTGACGATCTGCAGCAGCACCTGCGCCGAAGAGCGGATCGTCTGTGTCAGCCGCGCCTGGGTCGAGGAAAGCGCGGTGCGGGCCAGCAGCTCCGTCATACCCACCACGCCGTTCATGGGCGTGCGCAGCTCGTGGCTCATCCGGTCGAGGAAGTTGCTCTTCGCCTGCGCTGCTTCCTCGAGCTGACGGTTGGTGTCGACCAGCTCGCGCGTACGCAGCGCGACCTCCGACTCCAGGCGCTGCTGCTCGAGGACGACACGCTGAAAACGCAGCCGCTGCAGGCGTGCGCGGTAGGCGATGAGCCCCACGATCAGCAGAGCGTAGAGCGTGTAGGCCCAGGGAGACTTCCAGGGTGCGGGAGCCCTGTGGACTCTCAGGCGCAGCGGCGTCTGGCTCCACACCGAGTCGGCATTGGCGGCCCGCACCTCCAGCACGTGGTCGCCGGAATCCAGATTCGTCAGCGTGATGCGATGTTGCGTGCCGAGGTCGATCCAGCGATCGGTGAGGCCGGGCATGCGGTAGGCGAGCCGGTTGCGTCCCGGGGAGCTGAAATCGAGCGTGCCGAAGTCCAGCGACAGGATGTTGGCGCGGTAGTCCAGATCGATACGGTCCAGCAGCCAGTACGGCACGGGACCCGGAGCGGGCACGCCCATGATCTGCACGCCCGTCAGCGCCAGGCGTGGCGGCCTGCTGTTCTCGGTGAGGTGCGAAGGATCGAAGATGTTGAAGCCGCCGGGACCGCCGAAACACAGCCGGCCGTCGCGCAGGCGGAAGAATGCGCCGAAGTCGAACTCCTCTCCCTGCAGCCCCTGCTCGCGGTGATAGGTCTTGACGGTCCGCGTTCGCGGGTCATAGCGCATCAGCCCGGCATTGCCACTCAGCCAGATGCGCCCGCCCGCATCCGCAAGCACGCCATACACAGTGTCGCTCGACAGCCCGTCGGCACGCGAGATCGTCTCGAAGCGAATCGACTCGGGGGCCGCCGCCGAGCCGGTGACCCTGACCAGGCCGCCGCTGTCGGTTCCTACCCAGACGCGGTCCTCGGCATCCACGGTGACCGCATACACGGTGTTGACCGGAAGTGAAGCGGGGTCGCCGGCTGCGTGACGGAAAACCTTGACCACCGTCCCATCCGCGCGGGCGAGATCGAGCCCGCCGCCATCGGTGCCTATCCAGAAATTCCCGCCGCGGTCCTCGGCTATCGAGGTGATGTTGGCGGAGCTCACCGCGCCGGGAATCGAAGCTCCGAAGGGCAGCTGGCGGATCAGGCCTGTCATCGGATCGAGCACGTTCACACCGCCCCCGTGCGTGCCGATCCACAGCTGCCCCGTGCTCGTCTCGAAAATGGTCACGATGCCCTCGGCGCTCAGGCCGCGAGGGTCACCCGGCCGCACCGGTATCGACTCGATCTCGCCACGCGGTGTGAGCTTCTTCACCCCACTGCCCATCGTGCCGATCCATAGCGTCCCCCGGTGATCCTGCCGCAGCGCCATGACGCGTGCGTCACCGATGGAGTTGGCGCGGCCTGTCAGCGCATCGATGGCAGTAGCCGTGCCGGTGTCGGCGTCGAACAGTGTCAGGCCGCCGCCGAGCGTACCGATCCAGACCTTGTTGTCGGAGGCGTCGGCAAACGAGGTGACCTGCTTGTCGCGCAACCACTCGGGCCGGTGAATCCCGAGCTCCCAGCTGCGCGGATTCCAGCGGCTGACACCGCCCTCGTAGGTACCGATCCACACCAGGCCCGTCGGATCCTCATAGAGAGACATGATGAAGGAGTCGCGCAGCGAGGCCGCATCCGTCGCATCCTGCCGGTAGTGGCTGAACTGGCCGGTCGAGCGGTCCAGCAGATCCAGCCCGGCGCTGGTCCCCACCCACAGGTGCCCTGCCTGGTCCTCCAGCAGCGCGTGCACTTCGTCATCGACGAGCGAGGTGCTCTGATGCGGATCGTGACGGAAGCTCTGTATGACCCGTCCGTCAGGACCCAGGCGATCCAACCCGCCATCGAATGTCCCGATCCACAAAGCGCCGCTGCGATCCTCGAGAATCTGCGAGATCAGATTGCCGCTCAGCGCGGCGGGATTGCCGGCCTGCCGTCGCCAGTGCACGAAGATGTGCTGCTCGGGCTCCCAGCGATCCAGACCGTTATCGGTGCCGACCCACAACCTCCCGGATCGGTCGAGTGCGAGCGTCTGCACCTGGTCGCTGGCGAGAGAGCCGGCGGCGGCCGGGTCATGGCGCAGGTGCTCGAAGTGGCCGGTGGCGGGGTCGAGAATGTCGATCCCAGCGTCGAGCGTGGCGACCCAGAGACGCCCGTGCGCATCCAGCAGCAGAGCTCGAGTGGCATCACTGGAGAGCGAGCTCGCGTCCGCCGGATTGTGGCGGTATACGGTGAAGGTGTCCGTCGCCCGGTTCCAGCGAGCCACACCGGCGTCCTTGATGGCGATCCATAGATCGTGGTGCGCATCCTCGACGATCTGATGAATGTAGTTGCCGGGAAGTCCGTTGCGGGCGCCGGGAGCATAGGCATAGCGCACCAGCTCGTGTCCGTCGTAACGAACCAGGCCGTCCTGGGTGCCCAGCCAGATGAACCCCTGTGAGTCCTGGAGGGTCACGAATACGGTGCCCTGGGGAAGGCCATCCGAGGGCGTGAGGTGCTCGAGAATGAGCGGGGGCGCATCGGCAGCCGCCGCCGGTGCGGCGTGGGCTGCTGAGGCCCCCGACAGGACGCTGAGCGCGGTCAGCAGGGACAAACGCCAGCCTGCCGCGCGAGTGGTGGTGCTCACGCGCCTAAGATGCCTCAAAGCCGCTGCTGCCTTCGTTGATCCAGGTTCCCGGCGGACCCGGCTGCGATCGCGGTTTGCGCGATCTGCATCACATTCCGGTTATCCGCCTTGCACGGCGGCCAGTGGTTATTCGCCAGTGGCTATTCGTTAGGCACCCACGACACGATCGAGGCCGGCGTCGTCGGCGCAGCACCCGGCTGCGACGTGTTCCACCACGGCACGCTCCGCGCCCAGGTGTAGCCCCGCGCCCAGGTGTAGCCTCTCGCCCATGTATAGCCCCGCGCCCAGGTATAACCGCGGGCCCAGGTGTAGCCCTGCGACCAGGCGTAGCCGGACGACCACGAATAGCCTTGCGACCACGAGTAGCCCTCGTTCCAGCTCAGGCCATCACCACCGGTGGACCCGCCCCAGGTCCAACCGTCCATGTTCATGATGTAGTAGTTGCCATTCGCGTCCTCGTTGGCCGGACCGCCGAAATGCTCGGTGCCCGCCAGGTCGGCATTGACGTCGAGGCCGACGTTCGCGCAGTTGACCGCCGAGCTGTTGACGGCGGCGGGAGCGTTGATGAGGCCGGCGCCCTGCTGGAACACGCTGTAGGCCAGCGTGTTGGCAGAGGTGATGGCGGGCCGCGCCGAGGCGAGCAGGCGGCACTTCACCTGGTCGGGCGTCAAATAGGGATGCGCCTGCAGCATCAGTGCGACGACTCCGGTCGTCACGGCCGCGGACATTGAAGTGCCCGACATGGTGAACAGCTGCTCACCCGCCGTCATCGAATCCGGATCGATGTTGGCCAAGTAGCTGTTGCGCGGCATGGAGGCAGTGATGTGGCCGCCGGGCGCGACCATCTCCGGCTTCACGAAGCCCTCGAAAGTCGGTCCGGTGGAGGAGAACGAGGCGAGGCGGTCGTCGCTGCCGTTGTAAGGCGTGTAGTTATCGGTCAGCGCGCCAGTCGTGATCACGTACGGCACGTTGCCGGGCACGTCGATCGACATGGGGTTCGGGCCCTCATTGCCGGCCGCGACCACCACGACGATGCCGGCGCGCCAGGCCTGCATGACGGCCTGGGCCAGCGGATCGTCCCAGTAGTACGATTCGGGCGTCGCGCCGAACGACAGGTTGACGATGCGGATGTTGTATTTGGCCTTGTTGGCCACGATCCAGTTCAGGCCGGCGATCACGTCGGTATAACGGCCACCGCCCTGCCCATCGAACGCCCGCACGATCACGAGGTTCGCCCGCGGGGCAATGCTGTCATAGCTCAGGGCCAGGTCCTGCGCGCCACCGGCGGCAATCGAGGTCACGTGCGTGCCGTGGCCGTACGGGTCGCCCGTTACGGGGCCGGAGCCGCCGTTGGTGACGTCGAGCGTGGCGAGAATGCGCCCGCCGTAGTTCTGGGTCGGATCCTGCCAGAGCCCCGAATCCAACACGGCGATCGTCACGCCCTGCCCGGTGATGCCCTGGTTGTGGAGCGTGTCGGCACCGACCAGCATCGGATAGTTCGTCTCGTAGAACAGGCTGGAGGTACCCACGCTCGTGCCGTCCTGCAGCGACTGGCTCGAGCTGAGGGAAGTCATGAGCGGCGCGGCGAGGGGCGAAACCACCGGCCCGGCCAGCGGCGTCGCGAGGTTCAGCACGGGCGAGGTCACAGGGGCGGCCAGCTGCGTGACCGGAGTCGTCACCGGCGCGAGCGTGTTCAACAGCGGAGTGGCAACCGGGGTAGCGACCGTACCCACAGTGGAGAGCAGTGGTGATGTCAGCGACCCGAGCGAGGACAACAGGGAGCCCCGGGCAGAGACCGCGCGGTCCGCATAAACGTGTACGCCGCTGTCGCGCAGCTGCTCGGCCTGGTCCAGCGTCAGATACGCCGACACTGCGTTGATGATCTGCAGCGGACGCTCGACGCTGGCGGCGACCTGTTCGACACTGTGCTCGGCCGATTCGACCGAAGCCCCCTGCACGATATACAGGCTCGGAACCACCAGTGGCGGCTGCCCGGAAGCCGTGGGGGAGCTGGCGCCTGCGGCGACGGGCAGGGACAGCAGCGCGACGGAAACCGAAAACATCAGGCGTGACATCGTTGTTGTCCCATTCAAGGCGGATCACGGGGCAGATCCGAGTGTGCGTATTTGACGTGAACGGGTCGACACTCTCGGCCGAACACACCTCACAGATCAGGGGGGCGTTTGTGACGGGGTTATCATAACGGCCGTGTCAAATTGCCGCGTTGCCGCGGGCCAACAGCCGTGTTTTGACTCAACGTGCGGCGGCGGCGAATTCGATTATGTCAGGTGAAGCGTCATGATAGAGGTCGCCGGTGCCGTGCCGGCAGCCCAGCGCCAGCAGCGCAGCGCGCTGCTCTTCGTTATCGACGCCGGTGGCAATCGGAGTCAACCCGAGCGCGGTCGCTACGGCGACGCCGGCTCGGCACACCTTGAGAGCCACTGGGTCGCCGCGAATCGCCGTGGTCCAGGCGCGGTCGAGCTGCAGTCCCCAGATCGGCGTGCGCGCCAGCCAGTCGAGTGAGCCCAAACCGCGCCCGACTTCGTCAACGACGAGCCGCACGCCCTTCTGGCGCAGCGCCAGAAAGTCGGCCGGATCGCGCGCAATCAGCGTTTTCTCCGAAATCCGCAGCTCGAGGCGCTCCGCAGGCACCGCGCCCTCGGACAGAAACTGGTCGATGTCGGCGAGAAAGTTCTCGTGCAGCACGTGATGGCGCAGCGCGCCGAAAGAGATGCGGACGTCCGCACCCGCCTTGGCACTCAGCTCCACGAAATCCTCCCGCAGGCGAGTCAGCACTGCTCGTGACAACGCCGCTGCGAGACCGGTGATTTCCGCCACGCGCAGAAACTCGCTCGGGCGAATCTCGCCACGCAGCGGGTGCAACCAGCGCACATATCCCACCCACGCGACCAGCTGGCCGGTCACGAGATCGTGGCGCCCTACATAGCGAAAGCGGATGTCACAACTTTCGATCGCCTCGTGCAGCTCCCGGGCGATGTCCAGCCTCGCCAGAGATCGGAGCTTGAGGGTATCGGTGAAAAAACAGACAGCAGAAGCCCCACTGCGGCGAGCCTCGGTCGCCGCGGAGCGAGCGTGATCCAGCAGGAGCTTCGGTGTGGAGGCATCCTGGCCGAGGATCGCCACGCCCGCATACGCCGTCAGGTGGAATTCGGCCTGGCCGACTGCGACAGGCTGACGCAGGCTGGCGCAGAGTCGCGCCATGCAACGGTCGATGACATCGCGGTCCGAGGTCTCCAGCACGAGTGCCACCAGGCTGTCGCTCAGTTGCCCCAGGTACCAGTTCGGCTCGCCTTCCTCCTGCGCGGGAAGGCGCAGAATCACCGTGCTCATGATCTGCTCGGAGACGCGCGGCGCGATGACCTGCGCGATATCGGCAATTCCATCCAGGTGGACGACGGCTACGGCGATCGGCTTCTCACGCAGTGCGGCGAACGATGTCGATTCCTTGAAGCGCCTGAGAAAGCCGCGCCGATCCAGCTGCGGACGCGGGCGCTCGTCGGATGACTCCAGGCTGGCATCCTGCGATGCGCCCAACACGGCTCGCACTACGCACAGTGCGCGGTCCGGCCCCTGCGGGCTGGCTCGCACCTCGAACTCGCGGGCCTCGTGTTGGAACTTCGCCTCGGTGGGAGTGCGCTGAGCGATGCATTTCCTGACGAGTTGCACCAGCAGCTCCACCGCCGGCTTCGGCCAGAGTGCCTCGATGTGTCGGCCGCTGGCGTCCTCGATCGGCTTGAGATCGAACACGCCGTGTCCACCGCTGTGCGCCACGACAATCCCGTCGCGTCGCACCATCAGCACCAGGTCAGGCAGCTTTTCGAGTAAGGCGTCGGTGGACATGGGCAGGAAGGTTCCGATCGCCGGCCATCGTAAGCGGGATCGGGGCGGGGATTCCTAGATGTGCATCGCAGAGCGGGACGCCGCCACGCTACTGCCGCGAGCGCGTCCGGGTGCGCAGGTCGCCCGGTGTCACTGCCGCGAGCGCGTCGGGGTGCACAGGTCGCCCGGCGTCACTGCCGCGAGCGCCTCGTGTCGTCCCTGTCCCGGCAACGCCGCGTACAGTCGACGTCCTCGCGAGCCGCCCCCGTGCCTTTGGCCTGGGGCGTCTCGGTGGCCTCCCCCTCGTACACGTTCGCGTGCCGCGACTCGATGGGCGCGCAGTTCGTGCGACCGGACATGACGCAGTCCTGAATCCGCGACGCATCGTGCAGCACGTGCGCCAGATAGAGCCCGCCTCCTACGAGGATCAGAATCAGCACCAGGCCGAGCAAAGCGGCCCGGCGGGGGTCGCGGCTCTCCGGATCATGGGGCTCGAGCTCATCCATGGGCTCATTATGATCCTGCGCGAAACACACCGGAAATCGGCGTGCTCCCCCACCTTGGCCAGTGGAACTTGACCAGTGGAACTTGACCAGTGGAACTTGACCAGTGGAACTTGGCCACCGGAACTTGACCAGCGGAACTGCCTAGCCGCAAACCCTACCGTGAAACCGCTCGCCAGCGCTGCGCCGAGGTCACGCAGGTCGGCGGAAAAGTCCAATCGGTCGATTGGGCATTGGCCGGCATCCCGGCGTACCCGGGATTGAGGAGCGCCTGGGACACTCTGAGCCCCAGCGGCCAGCGCGCCTTGATGAAGGCGATCACGGCAAGGATCTGCGCATCCTCCAGGGAGCTCGCGAACGCGGGCATGTAGGAGCGAACGCTGGGCGGGGTGCCGGTGAAGCGCCCGTACTTGGTCATGTGGAACAGCTCCTCGTCGGAGTGCTCCCAGGTATGACCGGAAGCGTCGTGGGCGGGCGCTCGCATCCCTGCGTACGAGTCCTGCAGCTGCCACAGCGGCTGACCCTGCAGCTGCCTGCCGTGGCAGGAAGCGCACCGTAGCGCGTAGATGTGCTTTCCCGCCGTGACTTTCGCGGTGTCGGTCGCATCGGCAAAGTGAGCCGGGACGTGGGTTGCCTCCGAGGCGGCACCCCAGATCAGGAGCACGGTGGCGCACAGCGCCGCCGCCGCGTCCCTGCGGCTCATGGCGATCCTTGCACGAGCGCTTTCAGATCCGCCGTCAGCTGCGTCAGCGACAGGCTGTCCGGGAGCACTTTGACCAGGTAGCCATCAGGCGCGATGAGGTAAAGATAGGAGCTGTGGTCGACTGCGTAGTCGCCGTTGCCCAGGCTGCGCGCCCGGTAGTAGACGTGCAACTGTCGTGCCGCGGCTGCGAGCTGCTGCGCGTCGCCCCGCAACCCGACGATCCGCGGACTGAATGAGGCCAGATACTTCTGCAGGTGGGATGCCGTGTCACGAGCAGGGTCGACCGTGATGAATACCGGTTGCAGCCGCGCGCCGTCCGCTCCCAGCGACCGCAGCGCCTGTCCGACATTGAGCAGCACCGTCGGGCACACATCGGGACAGAACGTGTAGCCGAAATAGACGAGCAGCCAGCGGCCCGCATAGTTGCTCGCGGTAACCTCGTGCCCGTCGAGCGCCTGCAACGTGAACTGCGCGCGAATCTGCGGGAGGGGCGCCGCGGGCGGTGCGGCGACTCCGCTCCCGGACGCGGCGCATGTGATCGCCACCAACAGTGCGGTACATTTCGCTGGCATCGTCGTCTCGGATACCTAGGGGTGCGGCAGAACGCG
>CAZLYG010000169.1:8661-9984 GCA_964563075.1 uncultured Steroidobacteraceae bacterium
TCGTGGCCGAGAATGTGACAGTGATAGACGAAGTCGCCGATGTCCGGTCCACGGAAATCCATGCGTACGGTGATGCTCGGATAGGGCCCGGTGCCGCTCCAGTAAGGGACCTGGAACATGTCGTAGAACTGCTGTTGGGATGGCGGCACCGGCACGCCATTGACGGCGAGCAGCAGGAAGTGGATCTGGTGCATGTGGAATTCATGGTCCTCGGGCGAGCGATTCTGGATGGTCCAATCCTCGACCGATCCCTGCGTCGTCGTGATCGCCGGCGGGTTGTTGGGATCGAACAGCGTCGGGGTTGCGCCATCGACCGTGATGAAGAAGTTCGTCGGGCTCGACGGGTCGCTGGGATCGGAGATCACCTCGGAGAAGTACAGCGTTCGCTGGGCCGTGGGCGTCGCCGCAGCCAGGCCGGCAAAGCGGGCCGGCGTTGCGGCGCCAGTCGCGCTCTCCGTCACCGGCAACGTCGGGCCGCTGGTGCTCTTCCGAAGGACCGCCACCGTGCGGGTCGGATCGTTGTCGCCCGCCGGGCCGGTATCAATATTGAGCGTCTGCAGAATCGCGTTGCGGACGCTCACTCCAGGACCGGTCACGATGAATTCGGCACGCCCCGCGGGTGGAATCAGCACGTCGGTCTGAGTGAGCGTCTGGCCGTGCGTAGTCCCGTCCTGGGACCCGACCGGAACACCATCGAAACCAACGACGGTGAGCGGCTGAGCCTTGCCGTCATAGACCAGCTGCAGGTCAAGAATGGTGTCCGCGGACGCATTCGCAACGCGCCAGAACTCCTTCTGACCCGTCCTGATCTTGATGATGCTCGGGATGTAGCCAGGCTGCGGCGTGGAGACGTACGCGACCGGCACGTAATTCAGCGTGACGTCCCAGGACGGCACCGCACCACCCGGTGTCGGATTACCCGCGACCGGCTGGTCACGGAACATCAGCACGCGTTCGGGCAGGCCGGCCACCGCCGGCTGCACGTTCGCAATGCCTCCCACGATGATCGCTCCCGAAGCACCGCCCTGCACCGCGGCTTCGGCCAGACCGTGCACGTGCGGGTGGTACCAGTAGAGTCCCGGCGGCTCGTCAGGCGGAAAGTGCACGCTGTACTGGAAGCTCTCGCCGGAGTTGATGATGGTATGGATGATCTCGTCCGAGTGGCACTGCGGCGCCGTGTTGGTGCCGTGATAGTGGACGTTCAACGAGGTAATCGTCATCGTCATGTCGCCGCACTGGTTGGACGGATTCGACACCACCTCGGTAGGGGACCCGGGCGGCGGCGCGGGGAGGGGATCCAGGGAACGAGCCGGTGATCCTCCC
>CAZLYG010000170.1:0-9975 GCA_964563075.1 uncultured Steroidobacteraceae bacterium
CGGGGCAGAACACCGAGGTGCCTATGTTGGTGGATTCGAGCTCCACGCGCAGCGCCTCCGTGGTGCCGACGGCGGCAATCTTGGTAGCCGTGTAGACACCTGCGTTCACGCCCGGCAGCAGGCCACCCATCGAAGCCGTGGTCACGAAATGACCGCCTTCGCCGTGCTCGAGCATGTGCGGCAGGCAGGCGGCCACACTGTTGTAGATGGCGGTCATATTGACGGCCACGGCGTTGTCCCACTCGTCGAACTTGGCCTCGTGAGCCTGTCGCAGCGTCTTGATGCCGGCGTTGTTCACCACCAGGTGCAGCTTGCCGTACTGGCTCTTGACCTGCTCGACCAGCGCCTTCCAGGCATCGCGATCGGTCACGTCGTGCTTGATCGGCAGCACCCCGGCGTTGCCGGGCTTGAACAACGGCAGCGCCGCTTTCAGACGCTCTTCGTTGCGATAGCCGATGACGACCTTCATGCCGGCCATCGAGGCGGCCCGGGCGATTCCCAACCCGATACCATCGGAAGCGGCGGTGATGTAGGCCACCTTGCCCCGCAGGTCCTTCAGCGGCGGAGGCTGGGACACCTTGGGCTCCGGAGGCAGCGGTCGGCGACCCGGAGGGGGCCCGCCGGCACCGGCCGCAGGCCGCGCGGCTGCGTTCTGGGCATTGGCGTAGCGCGACAGACCCAGCTCGGCGAGCAGGCCACCGGCGCCGAGCGCCATGCCGGTACCCAGAAACTGGCGTCGATTCAGCGGATTCAGGGACGAGTCGGCCGAATCGCACTTCACTCGAGGGTGTTGCTTCTTGGACATGCGAGTTCTCGATAGTGTTCGTGTGTCGGGTAGCGGCGCTTCAGATCTTGGTCGCAAGGAAGGTCTTGCGCTTCTGCTTGCGGTGGACGATCTCGCGGGGGTAGATGCCCGCGTGCAGCACCGGGGCCTCCCCTTTGACTCGCTCCGGCGAGGGCGGGGTATCTCCCACCGGCTCCGATTCGAGCATGGCGTCGAAGCGCTGCTGGGTGCCGGGCATGTACTCCGGGTGAGTGACGATGAACAGGTCGTTGTGGATGACGCCGTTCAACACTCGCTGGCCGGCCTCCAGAGGATCCATCAGCGGCGAGGGCCCGTTACCGGCGAAACGCTTGCGCACTTCCTCCGGAAGTTTGGCCAACTGCTCCTGGCGGTAGGGATTCACTTCCCCGGTACCGAGATAGTTGTCCGTCTGCACACCGCCTGGGACAAAGGCCGAGGTGCCGATGTTCGTGGTCTCGAGCTCGATGCGGAGCGCCTCGATCAGCCCGACTACGGCAATCTTCGTGGCGGTGTAGACACCAGCAGTGACTCCAGGCAGCAGCCCGCTCATGGAGGAAGTGACGACGAAGTGCCCGCCCTCACCGTGCTCCAACATGTGCGGCAGGCAAGTCACGACACTGTTGTAGGTCGCGGTGAAGTTGACCGCCACCCCATTGTCCCAGTCCGCCGCGGAAGCCTTGCTTACCATGGCGAAGCTCTTGAACCCCGCGTTGTTGACGACGAGGTGCAACTTGCCGAACTGGCCCTTGATGGCCTCCAGCGTCTTTGCCCAGCCGTCGCGATCGGTCACGTCGTGCTTGACCGGAAACACACCGGCGTTCCCGGGCTTGAAGAGGGGCAATGCGGACTTCAGCCGCTCCTCGTTGCGGTAACCCACACAGACCTTCATCCCGGCGAGCGACGCCGCGCGCGCAATACCGAGTCCAATTCCGTCCGAGGAAGCCGTGATATAGGCCACCTTCCCGGCGAGGTCCTTCAGCGGTGCGGGCTGGGAGAATTTCGGCTCCGGAGGCCGTGGCCGCATCGGGGGGCGTCCGCCCGACCCTTCTCCTCCGGCGGGAGGCGCGCCCTGCGCCGGTTGGGCCATTGCGTACCGGCTCAGTCCCAGGCTGGCCAGGAGGCCGCCGCCATACACTGCTCCCTCGGCCAGGAAGCGGCGACGTTCGAGCGCGAAGCGATCCAGACCCGCGGGCAAGTCAGGTTGCCGTGACTGATCACTGTCCTTCTTGGGCATAGGTGGGCTCTCGTAGCTCTGTTAAGGTGTCCAAAGGCCGCGACTGGCACTGCCAGTGCTGGTGTTACAGGCTGCCGAAGCGGAGTATGCCCCAACGCGCGCTCAGTCAAGAGCGGCAAATGAATCCTGACCAAGGTGAGGAGAGGCAAATCACCGGCGGTCAGATAATTGACCGGGTCCAAGCGGCCATCGCGTCCAGGATCTCCGTACGCACCTGAGCATCGTTGCGACCGGAGCGAGCGGGCACGTGAAAGGAGTGGTCCGCGTCTGCAAAGAGCTTCAACGTAGCGAGATCACCCAGCCGCCTCACAACAGGCTGCAGTAACTCCAGCACGGCGAGCTCATCCCGGGTGCCCTGCAGGAACAGCATCGGGATCCGCACTGCGCTCAGGTGCTCGGCACGGGTGTCCGAAGGTTGCCTGGCCGGATGCAGTGGGAAACCCAGGAACACCAGACCTCTCACGCCAGGCAGGGACGCCGCGGCCTGCGCTTGCGAGGTCATCCGCCCCCCGAATGATCTGCCGCCCGCCAGCAGCGGGACTGAAGGTGCAAGTCGACCAGCGGTCGCGACGGCCGCGCGAACCGTCGCGTGACACATCTTGGGCGGATCCGGGCGCCTCGAGCCCTTCTGCATGTAGGGAAACTGGTAGCGCAGGGTGCCGATTCCGCGCTCGCCGAGGCCGGCGGCGATCTGTCCCATGAAGGGATGTTGCATTCCCGCGCCCGCGCCGTGAGCGACGACGAAGCAGGCGAGCGCGTTCGCCGGCAGATGCAACAGGCCGGATACGCCGGTGTCCTCATCAACGGCGATCGTCAGAGTGTCTGCCGGCCCCGGCTTCATGGACGCACTGCTTTCATGGACGCACTGCAGCGCGAGCAGGTTGCTGCCGCGGACGTCTGCTGTTCTGGCGAATGCGATCGATCCAGTAACGGTTGCTGAGCCGCTCACGAAACGACGGCTCGGCGAACGTCCGGGCGTGCTCGCCCTGCCACTTCGCGAGTCTCTCCTGCGTGATCTCACTCCACTGATTCACGATGACCACGGGAAGCCCCTCGTACAGAGGGTCCAGCGGCGAGCGCTTGACGATGACGATATTCCCGAGCGCGAGCGATTCCCACGTCCGGTGGCAATCGAGACCATTGCCGTGCGGGCTGACGACGAAGGCGTATCTGGTTTTCTCTCGCCAGAGGTCCAGGCGCGGTACTTTCCGCGCCTGAAAGTCGATCAACGGATTGGCTCGCAGCGTTCTCTCCACCGTCTCACGTACTTCTCCCATGAGCGGCCGGGAGTGTCTGTTGAAGAGGAAGTCGGCATGCACTCGCAGCAAACGTTGCCCGTTGGGAGGCATGTCGGCCTGCAGCTGCTCGAGCTCGATTTCCTGCTCTCGCGGGGTGGCCAGCGGATGGCCCCAGCGGCGGCGATTGCTGATCGTGTGGAAGTCCAATCCGATGGGAAGCGGAAAGATCTTGCCACTCGGATCGAGTCCGTCGAAATTCTGCGCGTACCAGGCGATCAGCTTGTCGCTGGCGCAAAGCTCGGCGGCGCGCGGGAAATCTCCTGGGATCGACCAGTCCTCATCACCGGTCAGCAGGACAAAACGCGCTTGGATGCGCGGCAGAACGGTGTCGAGGAATTCCGGTAGTGAGGTCGCTCGCGTCCAGACAAGGTCCCCTTCACGCACGTGCTCGTAGCTGCGCGGATCGATGGGGACCGGCGGCTTGCCGCCGCGCTGCTCTCTCACAAAAGAGATGCCCCCGTTGTGATCGCAGAGCAATGCCAGTCCGCGGCTCCAGACATGGTGCGTCGGCTCGAAAGAGCCACGCCACCCCAGCTGCCGCACCACACGTGTCGCCCACGTCATCCGCAAGTTCCGGGCTTCGTCAGACGGGCATGTGCGGACTCACTGCTTCTGGACAACGGCCCGTCCCTTGGCGTCGACAAACACATGGTAGCGATTGCCGTCCTGACACGAGACCAAGTAGTCGCTGTCGGCGTTCCGTTTGACGCTTACGACTTTGTCGCAGGGCTGCCCCTGCAACGCGATCACGGCTTTCATGTCCTGAGGGAGTGCCGGATCCGCAGCGGTCAGCGAGGCGCCGCCGCAGCAGGCCACGACGGCTGTCAGGGCAGTGATCCATACGCGCGCGCTCATGATGGCTCCTGTGATCGAAGATCAGATTTTAGAGAACTTTTGCGGATCCGTCAGAATCCCCCAGATCGCTTCGCGCGAGGAGGAGATCGCCGCCGCCAGTGATGGGTCGCCGTCCTGTAACAATGACAGGACCTTCAGCAGCAGCGTGTCGTACTGTTGCCGCAGCTGCATGAGGTTCTTTCCCGGCTGCTTGTTGTGAAATGCCCGGAATTCCGCCAGCAGATCGTCCACCTGGTTCTTCAGTGAGAGCTTCGTGAAAACCCCGATGGCGTGGGTGTCTCGCAGACGTTGCTCGAGGGAGTTGAGATCCAGGGATCCGGGCTGGCCAGCCCCCGTACTCGCGGCGGCGCCCGGCGGAGTTTCTGACTTCGGCGTCGCAGGGGCGGCGGGGCCGGCGGGGGCCGAGGGGGTCGCGGCCGAGGGGGTCGCGGCCGAGGGGGCCGCGGCCGAGGGGGTCTGTGACTTCGGCGAGTGCCTGCGGTTCACGGCGGCAGGAGGGTGCGATTGGCGTTTGCTGCCCTTCGGTTCGGCGGGTTGAGGGGCGGCGGGGGGTTGAGAAGCTCCGGTCGACTGAGCGACCGCGGAAGGTGGCTGAGACGTGGTGGTTGGCGGCGGTTCCGCCGCGCGCCCCGCGGGTCCTTCCGCGGCCGGCTGCGCAGACGGTGCAGAAGCGCCGGGTTGCGCCGGCGGCGTCGCCCGGCCGGAGCGGCCTGTTCCAAAGTGCACGCAGGCGCTCAACCCGAGCGAAATTCCCAGCCCGATCAGGACACCGTAGCCCCTGTTCGCCCCCATCCCCTCTCCAAGTACTCGAGATCGAGGGGAGCGATATTACAATTTATTACATTGAACTGGGGCTGAAGCGGGTTCAGACCGTCACTACGATCTTCCCAACCTGCTGATTGGACTCGAGGTATTGATGAGCCTCGACGATCTGCGCCAGCGGGAAGGTCTTCGCCACGACGGGGCGCAGATGACCCTCGGCGAGGCCGCGAAGAATCAGCGCGTGGTTACGCGCGAAACGCTCCGGCTTGTTCCAGATGAAGGAAGCCACCCAGCCGCGCACGCTCAGGCTCTTGAATGCCGCCGGCCAATGAGGAAAGGGCGTGTGCTGTCCGCTCAGTCCACCGTACTGAAAGAGAATGCCCTCCTCGGCCGCGGTCTGCGCAAGCCTGTCCACATCGGGACCGCCGACGGGGTCGAACACGATGCGAGCACCCTTTCCGCCGGTGATGCGCTGGACCTCGGCAACGAAGTCGGTCTCCTCCGTGGCGATGACGTGCTTGGCGCCCTGTTGGTGCAGGGCGGCGGTCTTGGCGCTCTTGCGAGTCATGGCAATCGGGACCGCGCCGGCCCAGTTCGCGAGCTGGATGGCCGCCAGGCCGACACTGCTCGAAGCCGCACGCACGATGACATAGTCGCCAATCGTCGCGCGTCCGACCTCGATGATGGCCAATGCCGTGAAGTACTGCATCCAGATGGACGCGGCCTGGATTGGAGTCAGTCCGGGAGGGGGAGCCACGAGGCTGCGCACGGGAATAATGGCGCGCTCCGCATACGTCCCGTACTTGCCCATGGGGTAAGTCGGCATCACGCACACGCGCTCGCCGACTGTGTAACCCGTGACGCCAGGCCCGAGCGCCTCGACGACACCGACGCCCTCATATCCTATCAATGTTGGAAACGACGGCTTGGGGCCGTACCCGCCCAGACGAAACATCGCCTCGGAGCGATTCAGCCCGATGGCCTCCATGTGCAGGCGTACCTCGCCGGCACCTGGCGCGCCGACCTCGAGCTCCTCGATGCGCAACTGCTCGGGACCCCCGTTCTGGTGGACGCGTACGACCTTGCTCATGGCACATGCTCCAACCACTGCGAAGTCATATAGTACGGCAACATCGTGAACACCGCCTCGATGCGATAGATACGGCCGTTGCGGATCTTGAACATCTCCATCAAGCCCAGGGAGTTGGGCGAAGAGAAAGGCGACTTGCGGGTCTTGCCATCGGTTGTCTGGTAGGTCTCGAAGCGGGCGGCGTGATCGATGTAGCCCGTGGCAACGACGACGCCGTGCTCCTCATCCACGAGCTCGAAACGCCGGCCGCGAACACGATCGTCGTACTTGTACAGCCCCAGTTTGAACTGCGCCTCACATCCCTGGGCCGCAGCCGCATTCTCGAAAGTCGTGCCCGTCGTGGTCGACATGCCGTTCTCGTTGCGGCCGCAGTCAGGGTCGAACTTCGTGCGCACCGTGCCATCGTTGAGCTGCAGCGTGCTGAAGTAGCCGTTGACGAGATCCACGAGTTGCTTGCGCGATTGGCGCTCGCCGCGGGGCACCACCTCGGCGAACGCGGGATCGTGTGCGTACTTCGCCGGGTCGCCGAAGGGCCCCGGGTAGCCGCTGCGGGAAATCACAGCCTCCACTTCCGCAACCTTGCCGCCTTCGACCTTGAGCCGCATCGCGTAGTAAGCGGGCTGGCCATGTTCTTCTATCAGCCCGAACCACGCGACGTTGCCTGTGGAGGGGTCTGTGGCGTAGAGCGGCTTTGACTTGGCAGTCACCGTTTTCCAGATGCCGTCACCGATCATCATCGACACGCTGTTCTCGGTGTAGCGCACACGAGCTGCCCAGGGGACCCGGCTGGGATCCTGAGCGGCCAACGCATCCATGTACTGGTCGGCGAAGCCGATCAGACAGTCGCGTCCACACGAATCGGGCTTCGGATGCGCTACAGACGCAGTCGCGACAGGGGCCGGCGGCGTCACTTCGGCCCATGGGGAGTGCATGAAGTAAGGCACGTAGGTGAACACCGCCTCGATCCGGTAGATCTTGCCGGCGCGAATCTTGAACGCCTCCATGAGCGTGATCGAGTTGGGCCACTTCAGGGCTGTCTTGCGCTCCTTGCCATCGTTGGTCGTGTACCTGTCGAAGGTGTTGGCGTGGTCGAAGAAGCCGGTGGCCACAACGACGCCGCGCTCCTCGTCGACCAGCTCGTAGCGGCGCTCGCGTACCCGCTTGTTGATCCGGTAGAGGCCGAGCTTGAACTGCGCCTCGCAGCCTTGCGCGATTGCAGCGGCTGCCTGCGTGCCACGGGTCGTACTGATCCCGTTCTCGGTTCGCTGGCAATCGTCGTCGAACGAAGTGAGGATCTGGCCGTCGTTGAGCTCGACGGTGCTGAAGTACCCGTTCGCCACGGCGATCAGGCGCTCGCGCGCTCGCCGCTCTGCGGGCCGCAGGACTTCTTCGAACGCCGGATCGTGAACCAGCTTGCCCGGATCGCCGAAAGGTGCCGGCAAGGTGCCCTTGCGCTGGACGACCGTTTCTACTTCCGCGATCTCACCGTCCCGCACCTTGATCCTCATGGCGTAGTAGGCCGGCTCGCCATGCTCTTCGACGGTGCCGAACCAGGCGGCATTGCCGGTCGTCGTGTCCGCAACCTCCAGTCCCGTGGGCGCCGCACCGCTGACCGAGCCCCACAGACCATCGCGACCCAGGGGCATCTCGACATCGTTCTCGGTGAAGCGCACGTCTTTCGAAAAATGGGCGCGCGCGCGGTCCTTGTGGACCAGGGCGTCCATGTAGGCATGCACGAATCCCAGCAGGCACGCCCGGTTGCAGTCAGTGGGAATGACAGCACTGCGCTCACCCGGGGCTTGCGCAAGTGCCACTCCCGAGGCGATGAGACTGACGATCAGCCCAAGGGCGGTGAGATGCCGGGCGGGTTGATGGATTTTCACGAAGTGTTGCTCCGGGCGCGGGCGTTTGCGCATCATTGTCGCAGGCGATTCTCGCCAGTGAGCAACGGAGCGTCCAGTGATTCATTCGTATCGCATGCGTGTGTCTTGGGCGGCCCTGGCGAGTGTTGCCTGTGGTATTGCCCACGCAGCAAAGCCTCTCGCCGATGTCACGATTGACGATACGAACGTCTATCCCGAAAGCATCAGCTCCACGGCCGACGGGACTCTCTTCAGCGGCAGCATCAAGGGAATCATCTATCGCGCGACTCCCGGGAGCTCTCGGGCAGAGCCCTGGATCCGCCCGGATGCGCAGAACGGCCTGCTGTCGGTGTTCGGTGTGCTGGCGGATGAGCGCTCGGGGACACTGTGGGTCTGCTCGACGCCCAGCACGCTGGCCAATCCCCCCTCCGCGGGCACCTCCTCGGTCGTCGCGTTCAATTTGAAGTCAGGAAAGCTCGAGCGCGCCTACCCCTTCCCTGCTCCGGCCTCCGTCTGCAACGACATCGCGATCGCGCACGACGGCACTGCCTACCTCTCCGATACGGCCAACGGCCGGATACTGAAGCTCGCACGCGGCGCGAAGGCTTTGGAGGTGTACGCGGAAGACGCCCGTTTGAAAGGCATCGACGGCCTGGTGTTCGACACTGACGGGACGCTCTACGTGAACATCGTGACCAAGGGATTGCTGCTGCGCGTCGATCGCAACCGAAACGGCAGCGCCGGCGCGATCACTCAGCTCACCACCTCCGAACCGATACGCGGACCGGACGGATTCCGCCTCATCCGCAAGCACACCTTCATGCTCGCCGAAGGCAACGGCGGAAGGATCGACGAGGCCACGATCAACGGGAATCAGGCCACCCTCCGGGTGCTGCGCGAAGGGCTGAACTCCCCGACCGCCGTCACTCGGATCGGCGACACCGTTTACTGCAACGAAGGCAAGATCGGCTATCTGATCGATCCGAAGCTCAAGGGACAGGACCCCGGACCGTTCGTGCTGCACGCCGTGCCGCTGGGCCGCTAGGAACTCATGTACGATCGGAGACCAGCATGGGAACTGGCACTCTTGCTTCATTGGCCCCCCGCCACTGGGCACGCGCATCGGCAGCCCTGCTCCTGGCCACCTCATCTGCTCTACATGCAGCCCCGGCGGCGCAACACATGGACGTAGGCCTCAGCGCTAGCGGCACACTCATCCAGGCAACGGTAGTCGAAGCGGGCAAGCGATCGGCGCCTACGGTGGTTCTGGTGGGCGGCCTGAATGGCGACAACGCCAGCATTTCCAGTGTGCGCACCGAGATAAAGGCGTTCGAGGCTACATCCGCCTCGCGGCGCCCGTTCCGGCTGATCGCCATCCCGCAGGGGAATCCCGACGGGGCTGCGCTGGAGTTCCCGCCGAGCGGAGTCGCCTACCGAGACCATCCCGAGTCCTTCGCCTTGTGGCGCTGGATCGGCATTCATGGGCCCGACCTGGTGCTGGTGGTCGGCGCGGATGAGGCCGGGCTGGCCACCGCCCTCTCGGACCAGTCGGTCGCCGAGGTAGGCCGGATTCCTGCCCGTGATGTGCCCGCGGAACCCGGACTATTGAGCGCTCTGTCGGGTCCGATCGCACTCTCCCCGGCCCATCGGGAAATCGAGCGTCGGCGCGGCCGCTCCCCACGCCAGCTGGCGGAAGAGCTGGCGCAGTACTACGGGCACGACCTCAACCAGGTCTGGTACATCCAGGCCATAGCTCTCATCGGCCAGATGCGCCTCGGGCATCTGGATGAGGTGAAACGGCTCGCCGAGCCCTACGTGGATGGGACCAAGGACAGCCTGGCGCATGCCAACTCGCTGGTCCTCGCCGGCCACATCGTATTCACCGAGCTGGCGCGGCGCACAGGCGATCCACGCTACGTGGCGCTGGTCAAACGGGTCGCGGACCTGGGCTTCGATGCGGATGGGCACATGAAAGAGTCGATGCCCTATCACGAGCAGTACAGCGACTCCCTATTCATGGGCACCACTATCGTGGCACAAGCCGGCGCCCTGACCGGCGAGCGCAAGTA
>CAZLYG010000171.1:0-9924 GCA_964563075.1 uncultured Steroidobacteraceae bacterium
TCGGCAGGCATGGTGCGGTAATAGACGATGTTATCGATCCCCTTGAAGCTGAGCGTCGGCCCACGCTCGTTGCCCTCGGCGGTGTGGTTGTACACCACATCCAGGATGACCTCGAGCCCCGCGTCGTGGAAGCGCGCCACCATCTCCTTGAACTCCGCCAGGCCCCGGTCGGGATCGCGCACGTAGCGTGGATCCGCCGCGAAGAAGCCGATGGAGTTGTATCCCCAGTAGTTCGTGAGACCGCGCTCGAGCAGGTGCTGATCGCTGATGAAGGTGTGGATTGGCAGCAGCTCCACAGTCGTCACGCCGAGTGATTTGATGTATTCGATCACCTCGGGCACGGCAAGCCCGGCGAAGGTGCCGCGCAGCTCGCGGGGTACCGTGGGGTGCAGCTTGGTGTAGCCGCGCACGTGCGTTTCGTAGATGACCGCCTGGTCCCAGGGGACCAGCGGCTTGCGATTCTCCTTCCAGTCGAAGCCCTGATCGACCACCACACACTTGGGCATGAACGCCGCGCTGTCGCGCTCGTCGAAAGTCAGATCGTCGCCTTCGGCGCCGATCGTGTAGCCGAACACCGCCGGATCCCACTTCAACTCTCCGACGTGCTCGCGTGCGTACGGGTCCAGCAGGAGTTTGTGGGGGTTGAACCGGTGCCCGTTGTCCGGCTCGTAGGGCCCGTGAACGCGGTAGCCGTAGACGGTGCCGGGGCGGGCGTCGGCGACATAGCCATGCCAGATCTCATCGGTGTACTCCGGAAGCTCGATGCGCTCGAGCTCCTTATGGCCGCTCGCGTCGAACACGCACAGCTCCACGCGCGTCGCATGCGCCGAGAACAGAGCGAAGTTGACTCCCTTGCCGTCCCAATAGGCGCCCCGGGGGAAGGGCAGCCCTTCGCGCATTCGCATTGGCGTGTCCGCTGGCTCGAGAGCCGATCCCCTCAAACGCGCCGGCACCGGCGCGGTTCCTTCGGAGCTCGCGCCGGGACTTCAGCGGGGCTTGATGAACTTCAGCGTGAAGCGGTCGGATTCCCCAATGGCCGTGTATCGGGCCCGATCCTTGTCACCCTCCGCGTAGAACGGCGGCAGCGTCCAGACGCCCTTCGGGTAATCCTTCGTGTCCTTGGGGTTGCGATTGATGTCGGAGTCGCCGATGTACTTGAAGCCGACCGACTCGATCATGGCGATGGCCCACTTCTCCCCCACGTAGCCCTTGCTCGGAGCCGCATCGGGATTGTTGCTGCGGTGCTCGGTCACTCCGAGGATGCCGCCGGGTTTGAGGGCACGGAACGCCGCGGCGAACACCTGTTTGTCGATTCCCGCCGAGGTCCAGTTGTGGATGTTGCGGAACGTGAGCACCATGTCCGCGGTTCCATCCGGTGCGATCTGCATCTTGCCGCGAGCCAGCACGGTCTGCTCGACTTTGTCGAAGAGCTGCGGACGCGCGGCAAACATCTTGTGCAGCTCCGCGTTGTATTCGACGTCCTCGCTGTCTTTCGAGGCGGGGTCCATGGCTGCCGCGTACAGCTTGCCGTGATCCCGCAGGTACGGAGCGAGTATCTCCGTGTACCAGCCTCCGAAGGGCCACAGCTCCACCACGGTCATGTCGGGCCGGATGCCGAAGAACGTCAGGGTCTCAACCGGGTGCCGATACCGATCACGCGCGCGGTTCGCGGCCGAGCGCTGGTCGCTGTTCACCACATCGCGCAGCTTCTGCACATCCGAAGAGCTTGCCGTAGGAGCGCCGGATGGCTGCGCGGCGAGGCCAGCAGGCATAAGGCCCAGCGCGCCGATACCTATCAGCGGCGCAGCGAGCACCGTCACCAGACACGCGGACTTCCTGAGCTTGGGGTTACGGAACATCGGACATCCTCCTGAGAAGCGTCCTTGCGGACCTCCATGCTAGCAAGCGGCGGCGCCAGTTTCAGCTGTGCGGCTGTGCGGGTCAGAGGGACAGATACCGCTTCATTCCCTCGAGGTTGATGTGCGCGGAGAGATGTTCCGCCATGAGGCGATAGAGGCTTTGCCGCTGCTCGGCCCAGGGGACGGGATGAGTGTGATGCCCGGTGATGCCTGCCGCGGCGGTCACTTTGGCGCGCAACTGCGGCGAATCGAACCAGCCATGCAGGTAAGTACCCCATACATTGTTCAGGCGCAGACCTTCGCCGCGCGTACCCTCGGCGTCGCTGACGATCTGCAAAGGCTCGACGTGAGTTGTCGCGGTTGTGTGTCCCATGTGGATCTCGTAGGCAAGCCACCTCACGGAGTCGCATTGTGCGGTGACCTGCCGTAACACCTTTGTCGAGCTGAACCGAGTGTGCGCGGGGAGGAGGCCGAGACCGGCTTCGCTCCCCGCATCGCCCGCGTTGCCCTGCTCATCGGTAAGGCGGGTGCCGAGCATCTGAAAGCCGCCGCAGATCCCGATGACCAGCACGCCGCGCCGTGCGGCGGCAACAATGGCATCCGCCAAGCCGCTGGCGCGCAGCCAACGCAGATCGGCCAGCGTGTTTTTCGTACCCGGCAGAACGATGACTCGCGCGCCTGCAAGCTCCTGCGGGCTGCTGATCCAGCGCGTTTGTACTCCCTTGTCGCTCCACCACGGCTGACAGTCCGTCAGGTTAGCCACCTGCGGCAGGCGCACCCAGGCGATCACTGCGCCGCTGCCGCGGACTTGGGCCTCCGGCGGCAGGCCATCTTCTTCGTCGGGCTGCAGCTCCGGCCTGAAGGGCAGCGTGCCGAGGATGTCGAAGCCGTTCGCGTGCGGCGCGAGCCACTTCTGCGGGTCGGAGAACAAAGCAATGTCGCCGCGGAAACGATTGACGATCGCCCCCAGGCTGCGCGCGCGATCGGCAGGTGACAGGAGGCTCCAGACTCCGGCGAGCTGGGCAAAGATGCCGCCGCGATCGATGTCGCCGACGAACACCCAGCGCCCGTCGACATAATGGCAGGGTCGCAGATTCACGAGGTCGCGGTGCAGCAGATTCAGCTCCACCGGACTGCCTGCCCCTTCCATCAACAGCACGTCGCAACGCGCACGCCAGCCATCGAGCACCTCGCGGACGCATTGCCAGAGCAGCTCGAAGCGTTGATAGTAGTCCGCAGCTGCGCAGTGCCCTTGTGCCCGACCCAACACGATGACCTGCGAGCCGCTGGCGCCGCTGGGCTTGAGCAGAATGGGGTTCATCTGCACCGTGGGAATGAGCCCGCAGGCCTCTGCCTGCACCGCCTGGGCTCGTCCGATCTCCCCGCCGTCGAAGGTCACCCAGGCGTTGTTGGACATGTTCTGAGATTTGAACGGCGCCACGCGCACGCCCTGGGCGTGCAGCCATGCACCGAGCGCCGTGGTGATCCAGCTCTTGCCGGCACCGGAGCCGCACCCCAGGATGGAGATTGCCCTCATCGGCAGCATGCTCCGTAAGCGCGAGCGCCCCCGTCCCCTCCTGACGGGCCCTCGGGTCGGTCACCCTGCGCCAAGGCTCGTAGGACGGCGCCCATGGCCGGTGTGCGGCTGTCCGACAGTCGTGTGCTCCCTGCACCGATAGTTGCCGCGTCCACGGTGCTGGAGACTGGGCTCACTGACTCATGGCGTGCCGGGCGCCCCTTGGCCTGATGCGCCGCCGAGCCACAAGAGGAGGCAGCTCATGCTGTATTACGCAGTAGTCTTCTTCGTCATCGCCATCGTCGCGGCCATCTTGGGCTTCGGCGGTATCGCGGCCGGCGCCGCGGGCATCGCGAAGATCCTGTTCTTCATCTTCCTCATCCTGGCCATTGTGACTTTTCTCCGGCGCGCGTAGCCACCTCTGACCCTACCCGTCAGGAAACACCGCTCCCGCCTTCGCGCGAGTGTGCGAAGGCGGGCGTGGTGCCGGCGTGCGACTCGCTCAGCGCGGCCTGCAGCAGCGCCAGCGCTGCAGCAGGCGTATCGGCGAATTGAAACAGGGACAGATCTTCCTCGCTGATCGTCCCATGGCGGACCAGTGCCTCGAAATTGACGATTTCCCGCCAATAGCCCGGACCGTACAGAACGATGGGTATGTGGCGCTCGAGCTTGCGGGTTTGCGCCAGCGTCAGAATCTCCATGAGCTCATCGAGTGTTCCGAAGCCGCCCGGGAAGGCGACCATGGCGCGCGCCAGGTGCGCAAACCATAGCTTGCGCATGAAAAAGTAGTGGAATTCGAAGGACAGGCCTGGGGTGATGTAAGGGTTGGGGCGCTGCTCGTGCGGCAAGCTGATATTCAGCCCGATGGTGCGCCCGCCGGCTTCCGTTGCGCCGCGGTTGGCTGCCTCCATGATACCGCCGCCGCCGCCTGAGCAGATCACGAAGCGGGCGGGCCCCGCCTGCCCGCTCGTCGGCAGGCTCTTCGACCACACGGTCAGCAGGCGCGCCAGCTCCCGGGCCTCCTCATAGTACCGGCCGAGCGGCCCGTCGCTCCGCAGCCGTGCAGACCCGAAGAACACAATGGTGTCGTGCACGTGCTCCTGCCGAAAACGCCGCAGCGGCGCCAGATACTCGGCGATGATGCGCAGCGGGCGAGCATCATCGCTGGTGATGAATTCCTCATCTTTGTAGGGCACATCCACGTGCCTGTCATCTTTCATGCGAGTTCCTCAGGCATGCACCGGGGCTAGGCACGGGCGAAATCGATGAAGCCGCGAGCGATATCGGTGTGAATCAGCTGCACGTTGAGCCGGTCGCCGACATCCAGGCCCTCGAAGCCGCGCACGACGCGGCCTTCGGCCGGCGGTTGCAGCGTGCGCACCCACGTGCCTTTGTCCGAAGCGCCGGTGACGATCGCCTCGAATCGCTGGCCGATGTGGGATGTGAGCAGCTGCGCGGCCGCCGACTTGCTCACCTGGCGCTCCACTTTCGCGGCGTTGCCCTCCTGCTCGGTGCAGTGGGCCGCGAGTGCCTGCAGCTCCGGCTCCGTATAGGGTAAGGCGGCGCCGGCCAGCGACGCCTTGAGCAGCCGCTGCGCAATGACATCGGGAAATCGCCGGTTCGGTGCCGTGGAATGCGTGTAGTCGCGTACGGCAAGACCGAAGTGTCCTGGAATGGGTTGGCCGGGGACCTCGAGCACATACTCTCCAGCACCCAACAGCTTCACGACCGCCACCGACAGGTCGGGAAATCCGACCGGGTCGGTGGCGCGCTGCCGCGCGAGAAAGATGTTGAGCGCTCGCGCATCCGGCGCCGCGGGCAACTGGCCCCCGCGATGTGCGGCAAGGGTCACGATGCGGTCCCAACGCTCGGGTGTGCGGAGGATTCTGCGGATCGAGGGCACCTTGTTCTGCTCGAAATAGCGCGCCACGACCCCGTTAGCGGCAATCATGAACTCCTCGATCAACTCCTCGGCGCGGTTCTTCGCCTCCACCTGCAGATCCGTCAGAAGGCCATCGGTCACGACAGCACGGGGCTCGAGGGTCTGCAGGCTGAGCGCACCGCGCTCGTGCCGTGCCTCCTTCAATCTCTGGGCAACGCGATCCTGCAGGCGCAGGTTGGCATCCAGGCCCGACACCGCCGCCAATGGTGCGGGCGCAGGCCCCGTGCCCTCGAGCCAGGCAGCTACGCTGCGGTAGGCGAGCTTGGCGCGGTTCACCACGCGGGCACGGTAGATCTGCCAGGCAGTGATGGAGCCGGTGGCACCGATCGTCATCTCGATGACGATGCTCAGTCTCTCCTGATCCTGGCCCAGCGAGGTCAGATTCGTGGACAGCTTCTCCGGCAGCATGGGAAAGATTTCCGCGGCCGTGTACACCGAGGTCGTGTTGGTGCGCGCGTGCTCATCGAGGGCCGAGCCCTGCTTCACCAGGCTGTCGACGTCGGCAACGGCGACCAGGATCTTCACAGCGCCGTCAGCGGCACTCTCGGCAACGGAGAGCTGGTCCAGATCGCGTGAATCATCGTTGTCGATCGACGCCCAGAGCAGGCCGCGCTGATCGCGAATCTCCGGGCCGCGGTCGCGGGCCGGCAGCGACAGAGCGCTCAGCTCGATGAGGGCGGCGGGGGAGAAATCCGGCTGCAGGCCGCGTTCGATCATGGCCTGCCGTGCGATGGCCTGCAGCTGATCGAGGCCGTTCCTGTGATTACTCATCGAACGATTATGGACTACTTCAGTGAATGCCGGCGCGGGGACGATGCTCACACGCGATACGTCTGCGGCATGCGCCACTGACGCCGCCCCCAGGGCGCATTCCAACACACTCAGGGCAAATCGGAGGTGTGCCCGCAAGTACAGTCTCCGTCAGAGGATCTGTACGTTCATGCCATCCGGGTCTTTCACGTAGAAGCCATACTGCCAATTCTCGGAGGGACTCAGACCACGCTTCTGCAGCAACTGCGTCACGGCCGCTTTGTTGAAGTTCTCGACGCCCACGCCGAAGTGATCGACAGTGCCATAGGGCTTCTCCTTGCGGATGGACACGATGATGCGCTTGCGTCCCATGCGCACGATCCCGTGCTCCTTATCGGTGCTCAGCACCGACAGCCCGAACAGGTCCTGATAGAACTTCGCGGAGCGCTCCACGTCACTCACCAGTACCGAGACATGATCGATCCCGGTGGCCGTGAGGCCGGGCGCCTCGTCCGCGGCCGCCGCCTGACGCACGGGAGCGCTGGCCGCCGCAAACAGCATGGTCAGACCCTGGATGAGATCGCGGCGCGAGAGGTTGCCGTTCTCGAAGCGCTCGACGAGATTCGAAATCACGGATTTCATGGCAATCCTTCTTGTGCAGGTTGCGCACTTTGGCGGTGCCGCGGGATATTACCCCACCGACTCGCCGTGAGCCTGGACTGGAGAACGCCATGTCCAAAACCTGTACCCACCTGAAATCCGTCCGCACCTCCACCCCGAACTCCGACGGCTGCGAGGAATGCCTCGCCATGGGCGACACCTGGGTGCACCTGCGCTTGTGCCGGACCTGTGGACACGTCGGGTGCTGCGATGATTCCAGGAACCGCCACGCGACCAAGCACTTCCACGCCACGCAACACCCGATCATCACGTCCATCGAGCCGGGCGAGGATTGGAGCTGGTGTTATGTTGATGAAGTGGTCATGGAGCTGCGCTGACGCCGCTGGCGGTGCGCGCTTTGCGGCAGCGGGCATGCGCGAGCGCGCCAGGTGGCATGCGCGGTTGTGGCAGGTGCGCGCGCACCGCGTCAGCCGCAGCGCGCGTCCTCGCGGGTACTACGTCCCGTCGCCGCCGGTGCTACGTCCAGTCGCCGCCGCCGTCTCCACCGCCGCCGCTGCTACGTCCAATCGCCGCTGCTACGTCCAGTCGCCGCCGCCGTCCCCGCCGCCACCGCTGTTGTCCATTCCGAAATCGCCACCGCTGCTGCTGTCATCCCACGACGACCCTGAGTCGGACAGGCCGAAGTCGGACCCGCCCATGTCGGCATTGGGGTCGACGGGTGGGTCCTGCTCGATGACCTGAGGGGCGATGCCACCAGCGGAGGACTGGCCGGGGCGCAGGAAGTGCTCCGCGAGCTCTTCCCCAGCGACGACACCAGCGCCCACTGCGAGTCCGCTCGCCAAGCCGCCGGCGATGCCGGAGCCGACGCCGCCGTAACCAGGGCCGTAGCCGGGCCCATAACCGGGGCCCGGACCGTAACCAGGCCCTGCGCCGTAACCCGGCGCGTAGCCGGGGCCCGTGGCGACCGGGCCGCCCGCGTACTGCTGATAACTGGCGGCAGCTGCAGCACGTCTGCGGATCACTGCCCAGAGGATGGCAAGCCCGATGCCGACGATCAGGATGAAGCCCCAGGGAATACCCGAAGAGCGCGGACGAGAGTAGGGCACGGTGAACGCCACGGGCGGCCTCGGCGTTTGCGCGGCCTGAGCCGGTTGCGCTAGCTCGGCACGCAACTCCTGTACTGCGCGCGGGCTGGTGAAGGGGAGTCCAGGCGCGATCTGCTCCGCTGTACTCAGCTCCTGCCGAGCCCTGGCGAAGTCGCCTTCGCGGGCATAGACCTCGGCCGCTACATAATGGGCTTGGCCACTGCGGGGATGATCGCGCAGTACTTGATCGACCATCTGCTGCGCCTCGGCCAGGTGACCGGCGCGGGTGGCCTGGTAGATCTGGTGGGCGCTCGGGTCATTCTGGCCTGCTGCGGACTGGGCCATGGCCGTTTGGCTCAGGGCGACGCCAGCGCATACGACCAGCACGATGGCGAGCGTGGCCTGCAAGTGCTTCATGTTTCGGATCCTTATCGGGCGGAACCACCGCTGATGTGCGGCCGGGCGTCTTGCTTCTCAAGACGGTCCCGGCGCTGCAGCTGCCATCTTGGACTGGATCCAGGGTCGGGGGGTTCCCACGCGCGACGAGCCGTGACGCGTCCGTCGTTAAGCGGCTCTCCGGATGAAGCCGATGATCAATAGAATGACCCCGAGGACCAGCAGCAGATGGATGGCCCCGAAGGTGATCTTGACGGCGAGCCACAGGATCAGCCAGAGGATGATCACTGCGACGCCCAGCGCTTTCAGGATTGCCACGTGACCTCGCTTGCGTGACGCGCACTTGCGCCTGACACAGAAACAGCAAGCAGGCTGCGTACCCGTACAGCGGCATGTGCCGTTGTCCTACATCAAGGCAGGCCGAGGACTACGACTTTTTCGGTGCTCTTCTGGGTTGGCCAGATCGCCGAGGTCATGCCGGCAGCGACCGCAATACGTTGCCTGCCGCCGTCGCTGTAGGTGATGACGCCGCCCCCGAGTGCCCCGCCGAGACCCTTCGACCACAACACCTTGCCGTCGCGGGCGTCGAACGCGTACAGAGTGCCTCCCATGTCACCCACGAACAGCAGACCGGCGTCCGTCGATGTAACACCGCTCATGATGGGATAGGGAGCTTTGAACTTCCACGCGACCTTACCGCTGTCCGCGTCGACTGCGTACACCCAGCCCGCCCAGGTCGACGGCGGATCGAGCTTGCCGAACGCCTCATCGGGATGAGTCTGATCGTTGGCGGACCAGGCCGCGTACATCTTCGAGTGGCGAGTCATCTCCTCGGGCTGCAGAGTGACCGTTGCGCACCAGTCCACCGCACCGGTGAAGAGCAGATTGGTCGCCGCGTCGTACGTCGGTCCATTCCATTCCGAGCCGCCCTGGGGGCCTGGACAGAAGTGAACCGGATGCTGTGAAAAGGGAACTGTGGCGTTTTCGATGCGTGTGACTGGCGTGTGGTAGAGCGCGTGTCCGCTGGCGAGGTCGAAAGCATGGAGGTGGCCGTCTTTGGGCGCCTCGGCCACGATGTGCTTGCCACCCCGCGTCGTGACGAGCACGGGTGGTGTCGAGACGTCCCAGTCGTGAAAATCAGCCGGTGACACCGGGTAGTGCGTACGGAACGCGCCCGTTTTCGCATCCAGCACCACGATGGAAGCGGAGTTGGCGTTGGGCCCCGGACGCAGGCTGCGATCGAAATCCGGAGCGGGATTGCCTCCCGGCACATATAACAGCCCGCTCGCAGGGTCGAGCGTGTAGGAGGTCCACGTAGCTCCGCCGCTGATCGGGACGTCCGGCGCGTTGCCCCAGCCCTGAGCCTTCGCCTCCGCGGCATCTTTCGGAACCAGCCAGGTTTCCCAGCGGACCTTACCGGTCAGCGCATCCAGTGCGTACATCCGCCCCTTGATACCCTTGTTGTCGCCGCCGGCATTGCCGACCAACACCAGCCCCTGCCAGACGATCGGGGCCGCCGGTATGCTTTCCGCATCCCCGAGACGCGGGTCGGTGATCTGTGTCTGCCAGAGCTTCTTGCCGGTGGCGGCATCGTAGGAGATGACGCGCCCGTCGCGGGTGCCGCGGAAGAGACGTCCGTCCTCCCAGGCGATGCCGCGATTCACCTTGAGGAATCCGCTCACGAATTCCTCGTGAACGCGCCAACGCACCCGGCACGTGGATGGGTCCAGCGCGAAGGTGTCTTTCTCGGTCGTT
>CAZLYG010000172.1:0-6765 GCA_964563075.1 uncultured Steroidobacteraceae bacterium
TCCGGCCGCCGCTTGCAGGCAGCACGATCGCGAGCGTCGATACCAACTCCATCAAGAATGCGCGTGTCGTCCGCGAGGATCAGTTTCTTGCAGTCGTAGCTGAACGCGAGTGGGATGCCATCGAAGCGGCGCGCACGCTGCAAGTGAAGTGGACGCCCCCGGCGCAGGATCCGTTTCCGGGCACCGAGGGGCTGCACCAACATATTCGCAGCGCCCCGGTTGTCAAACGCGACGATGCCTTGAAGAAAGGCGACTGCGATGCGGTATGCAAGTCAGCGGCGCGTCTGGTCGAGGCGGAGTACGAGTGGCCGCTGCAGTCGCATACCAGCATGGGGCCCGCCTGTGCCGTTGCGGATGTCCGGAACGGTGAGGCAACGATCTGGACAGGTTCCCAGAAGCCGCACTCGAGCCGCGATGGCGTCGCCAAGCTGTTGGGACTTCCGCAGGACAAGGTACGCGCGATCTGGGTAATGGGACCCGGGTCGTATGGGCGCAACGATGCGGGAGATGCGGCGATGGACGCCGCCTACCTCTCGAAGCTCACGGGAAAGCCGGTGCGCGTGCAGGGCATGCGCATTGACGGGACCGCCTGGGATCCGAAGGGCGCAGCCTGCGTGCATCGGGCACGCGCCGCGCTGGATCCGGCCGGAAAAGTGACCGCCTACGAGTTCATCTCCAAGGGCTTGTCTCGCGTCAACGTGCTGTTCAACGAATCTGAGCCGAGTGCTTGCCTGGCCGGCCAGGCGCTGGGGCTGCCGCTCGAGCCCGGCGCTGGCCTCGGCACGCCCGGTGAGAGCTATGCGTTCGATTCCAAGCTGCTGGCCTGGGAAGTCGTGCCGCCGCTGTTGGATCGGTACTCGCCATTGCGTACTTCGCACCTGCGCGATCCGCTGGGGCCCGAAGTGCATTTTGGCAGCGAGCAGTTCATCGATGAGATCGCGGCTGCGGTGGGAGTCGATCCCGTCGCCTTCCGCCTGCGTTATATCAGCGCACCCCGTGATGCCGCTGTCGTGAAGGCGGCCGCAGAGAAGGCGGAGTGGAAGGAGAGGGCCCGACCTGGCAAGGTTGCCCGGCACGACGGCGTGCTGCACGGAAGAGGGATCGCGTACGCCACGCGCGGAGAGACGATTGTCGCGGTGGTTGCGGACATCGAGGTGCATCCGAAAACGGGCCGAATCTGGGCACGGAAGTTCACCGTAGCTCACGATTGCGGCGTGATCGTCAATCCGAAGTCACTGAGGCAGACCATCGAGGGAAATGTCGTACAGGGGCTGTCCCGCACTCTGTTCGAGGAGGTTCGCTTCGATCGGACTGCCGTCACCAGCGTCGATTGGGCGACTTATCCAATCCTGGAAATCGGTGATGCTCCAGAGACGATCGACGTGGTTCTGGTCGAAAGCAAGGACGTGCCGCCGTCCGGCGCCGGCGAGCCCACGACACGCTGTATACCTGCTGCGGTGGCCAACGCGTTCTTTGACGCGACCGGCGTTCGCATGCGCCGCGCACCACTGAGCCCGGAGCGAGTGAAAGCGGCACTCGCTCGCACCTGACACTGGAGCCTCGATGGCGAGCGTTGAGTGTCAGGTCGAGGGACTGTTCGTCTATCCGTTCAAGTCTGCCCGCGGACAGGAAAGGTCCGCGGTGCAGCTCGGTCCGACGGGCTTCGAGTGGGATCGCCACTGGATGGCGATCGATGCGCAAGGCACGTTCGTGAGTCAGCGCACCCACCCCAGGCTTGCCCAACTCGTACCCGCCATCGAGAGCGATACGCTCGTGCTCAGAGCGCCGCAGTTGCCTGAGCTACGCGTGCCATTGGGTGCCCAATCGCGAAGATCCGTCCCGGTCCGTGTGTGGGCGGACGAATGCGAGGGTCTGGACCAGGGAGATCATGCCGCGCAATGGTTGACTGACTTCCTCGGCGAGGCCATGCGGATGGTCCGGGTGATTGCCAATCCCGAGCGGCTCGCCAACCCGCAGTATGCCGGGACCCTTCCCAAGCCCATCACGTTCGTCGACGGGTTTCAGCTGCTGGTGTGCAACAGGGCTTCACTCGAGGAGCTCAACACCCGCATGCCCGAGCCTGTGCCGATGGAGCGCTTCAGGCCCAACATCGTGCTCGGAGGCCTGGCCCCGTTCGCGGAGGATCGTATCGACTCCCTGACCGTGGGGGAGGTCACGCTGCGGCTGGTCAAGCCCTGCACGCGCTGCGTCATTACCTCCACCGACCAGCGTACCGGCGAGCGCACAACCAACCCACTTCCGGTGCTGCGCACCTACCGCTTCGACCACACCCTGCATGGCGTCAAATTCGGCGAGAACGCGATCATCGTCTCGGGGGTGGGGGCCCGCCTGGAGCGGGGTTGTCTGCTAAAAGGAACGTTCGACAGCTGAGCCTGTGCCGAAATTGTGCACGGCGCACCTCTCTGCAATCGCTTGATCCGCCAGACTTCTTGGGCCCGAAAGGGCCCGTGCGGCGCTGGCTGACGGATCACGAGGGTGGGAAGTGTGAATCAGGTCGCAATCGGGCTCACGGGGTTGATCGGCGCGCTGGCAGGCGCGCTGGCGGTGCTCGTGTTTCGAGCTGCGCGACGCAAGCTGGGCGGCAAGCGCACCGATCCCCTCCAGGCCGCTTTCGATCAGTCCCCGAACGGCATGCTGCTGGTGGATGCAGGCAGCCTGAAGGTCATTTCCGCCAATCCGGCGCTGCAGGGGAGCCTCGGCTATACCCCCGGTGAGCTCGGCGATCTGACGCTGGCGGAGCTGTTCAGTGACGATACAGCGGACAGCGTCGAGGTGATGCGACGCCTGCGCGATCCCAACCCTCGCATGCCCGCGCGTCTGCATCAGCGATGCAAGAATGGAAAGTTGCAAAACGTCGAGGTCAGCGGCCACGCACTGACCATCAGCGGTCGGCGTGTGTTGTGTTTCACCATCAACGACATCAGCTTGCGCAGCAAGGTGGAAGCTCAGCTGCTGGAGAAGCAGCAGCATCTGGACCATCTTGCGCACCACGATCAGCTGACCGGTTTGCCGAACCGGCTGTTTCTCGCGGCACACCTGCCCGGCGCAATCGAGGAGGCCCGCACCGCCCGTCAGATGCTGGCAGTGCTGTTCCTCGACCTGGACCGGTTCAAGCACATCAACGACTCCCGTGGACACGAGACCGGCGACAAGCTTCTAAAAACCGTCGCCCAACGCATTCGGGATACCATGCGCGTGGAGGATGTGGTGGTGCGCATGGGTGGCGACGAATTCATCGTCGTGCTCAAGAATGTCCAATCGGCCGACCAGGTGCTCGAAGCGGCCGGCCGCATCAACGAAGCACTGTCGAGCCCCGTGATAGTCGATGGACGGCCGCTGGTCACGACGGTGAGCGTCGGTGTCAGCGTATTCCCTCGTGACGGCACCAACATGGGCGAGCTGTTGCGGCACTCGGATACCGCGATGTATCAGGCCAAGGACCGCGGCCGCAACAACTTCCAGCTGTTCAGCCCGCACATGGACCGCAAGCTCAAGGAGCGCATCGCGATCGAGACGAGTCTGCGCGTGGCGCTGCAGAACCGGCAGCTGGATGTTTTCTATCAGCCTATCGTCGACATTGAGTCCAATCGCGTCGTGGCCATGGAAGCGCTGCTGCGGTGGAGGCATCCGACGCACGGGTTTATTCCGCCGGAGCGGTTCATCGCCGTCGCCGAAGATACCGGCCTGATCGTGCCGATCGGCGACTTCGTGTTGGAGAGAGTGGTGACGGATCTGGCGCGCTGGCGCAAGGCGGGCAGCTCGCCGGTGCCGGTCGCGGTCAACATTTCTGCCGTACAGCTGCAGCGCTCGAACCTTCCCGGAACGATCACGAAGCTCACAAACGAGCATGGCGTGAAAGCGTCGATGCTGCAGCTGGAGTTGACCGAGAGCGCGGTCTTCGAGCGGCGCGAGGGGCGCACCGGAGAGTCGAACGAGGATGCGGTGTCGCGGTTGCGCGAGCTCGGCGTGAAGCTCGCCATCGATGACTTCGGCACCGGCTACTCCAGCCTGTCGTACCTCAAGCGATGGCGCGTCGACTACCTGAAGATCGATCGCAGTTTCGTGCGCGATCTTGTGACTGACATGAGCGACCTGGCGATCGTGGGAGCCATCATCGCAATGGCGCGGCACCTGAACATCCAGGTCGTCGCCGAAGGCATCGAGGGGTGGCAGCAGCTGGAGAAGCTGCGCCAGCTCGGGTGCAATTACGCCCAGGGGTATCTGTTCGCCAAGGCGGCGCCGCAGGATCAGTGCCGGCGGTTCTTGTCCGGTATCCCGCTGGATCTGACCGAAAGCGATCCTCTCGTGGAAGCGCTCGAGGCGACCGGGAACCAGCGGCTCGCGGCCGGCTGATACCGCGCTACTCGTACCTCAGCGCCTTCGCCGGCTTGGAGCGCGCGACGGTCAAAATACCGGGAGATCATGAAGTTAGTATGGACGCGGCTTCACTGTGCGTCATCGGACTGTTCGGAAACGGACGCTCCGCGATGGCGGGCGAGCACTTCCTGCAAAGCCTGGAGGGTGTCGGCTTCTGCGGCAGGCTTGTCCGGTCGCCGGCGCAGGATGCGCGGGAAGCGCAGCGCGATGCCCGATTTGTGTCGCGTGGAGGCGGCTATTCCTTCGTACGCGAGCTCGAACACCTGAGTGTGCTCGACCGAGCGCACGGGGCCGAACTTCTCGGTCGTATGCGAGCGGATCCAGCGGTCGAGCTCGGCGATCTCCGGGTCGCTGAGGCCAGAGTAGGCCTTGGCGACGGGCACCAGCGTTTCGCCATCCCAGACCCCGAACGTGTAGTCGGTGTACAGGTTGGAGCGGCGGCCGTGGCCGGGTTGTGCGTAGAGCATGACTGCGTCGAACGAATAGGGGTCGATCTTCCACTTCCACCACGAGCCCCTCCTTCTGCCGGTCTCGTAGGGAGAGTCGAGGCCCTTCAACATGAAACCCTCTACGCTTCGCGCGCGTGATTCCTCACGGAGTTTTGCGAGACCTGCCCAGTCGCCCGTTGCGACGGAAGGCGAGATCGAGAACATGTGAGACGGCGCGCGGGCGATGAGAGCCTCCAGGCGCTACCGCCTCTCGCGAAGGGGCACGTGCCGGATGTCGACGTAGTCCTCCTCGATGAGGTCGTATGCGAGGAATCGCACTGGGACGCTCTGGAGAATGTCAGGCGTCAGCTTCTTTCGTCCGATGCGCTGCTGCAGATCGGAAAATGGCTGGACGCTGCCGTTCTTCCAGGCGACCAGCTCGCCATCCAGCACGACGCCCTCGGGCAGGCTCATGGCGGCGTCCACCAGCTCCGGAAATCGCTCGGTGATCAGGTCCTCGCCGCGTGACCAGATGAAGCATCGTCCTTTGCGGCGGATGAGCTGACTGCGGATGCCATCCCACTTCCACTCGGCCAGCCACGCCGCCCGCTCACCCAGTGCCTGAGGCTCACCTTCGAGCGGTGAGGCCAGATAGAAAGGATAGGGCGCGGCAGGATCCGGCTCAGGCTCTGCACCTGAGCGCAGGGATTCCCAGAGCTCTGCGCTGGGGCGCCAGTCACCCATCAGACGCCGTGCGATGTCTGTCCGGCCGACGTTCAGGATTTCAGCGAGCGAGCGTGTGACGAGAAGCTCCGAGACACCGACACGCAGCTCCCCTGTCAGGAGTTTGTTCAGCAGGAAGCATTCGCGGTAGGGGAGCGTCCGCCACCAGCTCACGATGGTTTCCTTCTGCTTGTGCTCAGCCGCGGCCCTGAGGGGCAGGAGGCGCTCCTCGATCCACGTCGACAACGGCACATCGGCTGCGCCGCCGGTGGCATCGCTTTCCATCAGGAGAGCCACCGTTTCGGCAAAATCGCCGACTGACGCGAGGCATTCATCGACCAGCCATTCGGGAAGGCCGCAAGCTTCGATGAGCCAGCGCCGCAGAATGGCCGGCCCAAGGAAGCGCTTCAGCCGTCTCCCTGAGAGGATGTAGGTTGCCCACGCGGCGTCGGCCGGTGCTGCGTTTGCGAAGTAGCGCTTCATCGCCGCGATCTTCTGTCCCGTTGCGGTCGTGGTATCGAGCTCTTCGAACAGCTCGCTGAACGCCCGCATCATTCTTCGGCGCCGAAATGGGTTTGCAGCGCGCGGGCGGGCAGGCCCTGCTCGCTCAGGTATCGGCTGAGGCCGTCGGAGTAGCCGTGAGTGAGCAGGATCTGCCGGGCTCCGGTAGCCCTGCAGGTTGCGATGAGTGCCGGCCAGTCTGCGTGATCGGACAAGACGAATCCGCGGTCATAGCCGCGACGCCGGCGGTCGCCGCGCACCCGCATCCAGCCGGAACAGAACCCGGTCGAGTGCTCGCCGAAGCGGCGCATCCAGGGGCTGCCGATGGCGCTCGGCGGCGCCAGGATCAGAGCGCCCCGGTAGTCCGCCTTGCGTTCGGAACCGACCTGGACGGTCGGCAGCATGCCGATCCCGGCGGCTCTGTAGACATCAACCAGAGAGGCTACCGCCCCGTGCAGGTAGGCCCGCTCATCGGTGAACGCCTGCATCTCTGCGAGCACACGTTGTGCTTTTCCGAGGGCATAGCAGAACAGGACAGAGGCCATTCCCCGTTCGCGATTTGCGCGCCACCAGCGGAAAATCTCCTCGGCCACCTGTGATGGGGCCGGCCACCTGTATACCGGCAGAGCAAAGGTGGCTTCGCTGATGAAGGTGTCGCAGGCGACGGGCTCGAACGGCGCGCAGGTCGGATCGGGCTGGCGTTTGTAATCCCCGG
>CAZLYG010000172.1:6775-9859 GCA_964563075.1 uncultured Steroidobacteraceae bacterium
ACGTGGTTGGAACGCCGTAATCGACAGCGGTCAGGGGCGCATCCTCGCCCAGGCGCTGGCGCGCGATGCCAAGTCCCGGACGTGCGAGAATGTAGCTGGCACTGCCCGTGCGCAGATGGTCTCCATGGGCATGCGTAATGACCGCGGCTTTTACGGGTTGCCAGGGATCGATGTGGAAGTCGCCGGGGCGGCAGTAGAGGCCATTCTCCGTGACGGTAACGAGAGATTCGGGGTCGGAACTCATGAGAGGGCAGCAGTGCGCCGGCGCTGTACTGATGATCAGGCCGGCATCGTTCGATTACAACCCGGAAACCGCCGCCACGAACGCGATGCAACAGCGCGCCAGCGGGGGCGCCGCTGCGCAGGTTGAGGCTTGCCGAGAGTTCGATAGGTACGTTCGTGCGCTCTCGAGCGAGGGTGTTTCGGTTTGCGTCGTGGAAGATACCCCGGAGCCGCCGAAACCTGATGCGGTGTTTCCCAACAGCTGGGTGAGCTTCCATGAGGATGGGACGGTCGTGCTGTATCCGATGCAGGCGGTGAATCGGCGGCGCGAACGCAGGCAGGAAGTCATCGACACGGTTGCTGTGCGACTGGGGTACGGGGTGAGCCGGGTTATCGATCTCACCCATCATGAGAAGGAAGGGCGCGCTCTGGAGGGCACCGGCAGTCTGGTGCTCGATCATGTGAACCGCGTTGCGTATGCGAGTGTCTCGCCGCGGACGCATCCTGCTGTCGTTGAGGAATGGGCGCGGGAGATGGAATATGAGCCGGTGGTGTTTGAGGCGCTCGATCGGAAGGGCATGCCGCCTTACCACACCAACGTGCTGATGAGTATCGGGGAGCGAGTTGCCCTTGTTGGATCTGCCGCGATCCTGGAGCGCGATCGTGCGCGAGTGCTCGAGCGCTTGCGCGCGAGTGGGCGTGAGGTCGTGGAGATGGGACACGAGGAGATCGAGAAATTCGGCGGCAATGTGCTCGAGGTCGCCAGCTGGGATGAGGCATTGGGGGACTGTCGGGTGCTCGTGATGTCGGCGACTGCGCGGAAGGCATTGTCGCCTTCGTCTTATGAGCGGCTATCGGGTTGTACGGACGCTGTGCTCGCGGTCCCGGTACCTACCATAGAACGGCTTGGTGGAGGCAGCGTTCGTTGCATGCTCGCCGAGGTGTTCCTGCCGACATGATCGATCTCATTCTCAAAATCGTCTTGAGCTATCTGCTGGGTTCGATCGTGGGCAGCCTGCTGCTCGGGCAGCTGCGTGGCGGCGTGGATATTCGCAAGATGGCGAGCGGCAACGCCGGGGCGACCAATGCGCTGCGGACGCAGGGGAAGGCGTTTGCCTTTGGCGTGCTGTTCATCGATATCTTCAAGGGATGGGTCGCCACACGGGTTATCGCGCCGCTGGCTTTCTTTGGGGGTGCCGATGCGGGCGGTGGGCCCGGGGGTTCGCTTGCCTGGGCGGCGGCTCTGTGCGGTATTGCGGTCATGCTTGGGCATGTCTACCCGGTGTTTTACGGGTTTCGAGGCGGGAAGGGAGTAGCGACGCTCGTGGGAGTGGTGCTCGGGCTCGACCCTGCACTGCTGGTTCCGCTGCTGGCTACCTGGCTTGTGACTGCCATGCTCTTCGGGTATGTGGGGCTTGCTTCGATGGTGGCGGCGTTGTCGCTGCCCGTGGCTGTCGTGCTGGGTCACCTGGAGCCTGAGGTGGCGATGTTGGTATTCGGAGTCTGCGCTGCGGTGCTGATCGTTTACACGCACCGAACGAACATTGCGCGGATGCAGGCGGGCAAAGAGCCTCGCGCCCGGCGGCTTTGGCTGTTTGGGAAGCAGCGATCGTGACGAGCGGGGGCGCATCGAAGTCGCCTGGCGGGGGTCGCGTGATGGCGGGTCAGCATGCCCGCGGCGGTGGCGTAACGAAGGCCTCTGGTGGGCGGCGCGCGGCGGTGGGTCAGCAGGCGCTCGGTGGTTCCGCTGTTGGCAGCGGCAGCATTGGCAGCGCCGGCATTGGCAGCGGGGGTGTTGGAGGCGGCGGTGTTGGAGGGGGCGCCGGTGGCGGCGGTGGCGGTGGAGGGGGCGCCGGTGGTGGCGGCGGTGGCCGCGGCCGAGAAGCGCCCTTGGTTGCTCGCGTCTTTGGGGCGCTCGCTGATGGGGAGTTTCATTCGGGAGAAGAGCTGGCGGAGAGGTTGGGGGTGAGTCGGAGCGCAGTCTGGAAGGCTGGCAAGGCGCTCCGGGACCTCGGGGCCACTTTGCACGCCGTTCGCAACCGCGGGTACAAGCTCGTTGCTGTGAATGAGTCGCTGGATGCGGGGAAGATTCGCGAGCATCTGGCTCGCGGTGTCCGGGACCGCGTGCGCAGTCTGGATGTGGAGTGGTCTGTGAGCTCCAGCAATACGATCTTGCTGGAGCGGCCGTATCCGCCCATCGGGGTTTGCGAAGCGTTTCTCGCAGAATATCAGACGGCTGGCCGCGGCCGTCGCGGACGCACGTGGGTGGCACCGCCGGGGGGCGCGATCTGTCTGTCTTTGAGTTGGACGTTTCGCGAGGTGCCAGCCGATCTGGGGGCGCTGAGTCTGGTGATAGGCGTGTGCACCTTGCGCGCACTTGCAGCCTTGCGTGTCGAAGGCGCCCGGCTTAAATGGCCGAACGATCTTCTGGTGGAGGATCGGAAACTCGGGGGAATCCTGATCGAGCTGCGGGCCGAGTCGGCGGGACCAGCGTGTGTGGTGATCGGGGTCGGGCTCAATGTGGCGCTCGGGGCGCCTCTGCTGAAGTCAATCGCTGATACGGGCGTGACGGCCACGGACCTTGCGTCAGCGGGTCTCGCAGGGCGGGCGCCCCGGAACGAGATTGTTGCGAGCCTCATCGGCAACTACGTGTGCGGGTTGCTCGAGTTCGAGAAGGACGGACTGAAGCCGTTCAGCGAGGAATGGAAGGAAGTTGATGCTTTGCGCGGGCGGCCGGTCACCGTGCAGGGGATGGAAGGCACCACTAAGGGCCTGGCGCGGGGGATTGATCTTCATGGGGCGCTGCTGGTGGAGACGCCGCACGGGTTGAAGAAGTTTATTTCGGGGGATGTGTCGGTGAGG
>CAZLYG010000173.1:0-9855 GCA_964563075.1 uncultured Steroidobacteraceae bacterium
GGCTGGCGCTGATCAACGGCACCCAGGTCTCGACGGCGCTGGCACTCGCAGGGCTCTTCGAGCTCGAGGAGGTGTTTGCCGCGGCGGTCGTCGCCGGCTCGCTATCGCTGGACGCGCTCCAGGGGAGCGATGTTCCCTTCGACCCGCGCATTCACGAGCTGCGCGGCCACACCGGCCAGCAGCGCGTAGCCGAGGTCTATCGGACACTCCTGCAGGGAAGCGAGATCCGCGAGTCACATCGCACTTGCGAGCGTGTGCAGGACCCTTACTCGCTGCGTTGCCAACCGCAAGTCATGGGCGCCTGCCTGGATCTGATCTCACAGGCCGCGGCAACACTGCTCGTCGAGGCCAACGCGGTGACCGACAATCCGCTCATCTTTGCGGCGACGGACGAAGTGCTCTCCGGGGGCAACTTCCACGCGGAGCCGGTCGCGTTCGCCGCGGACATTCTTGCCCTCGCCTGCGCGGAGGTCGGCTCGATCGCCGAACGTCGCATCGCCCTGCTGGTCGATCCGAAGATGAGCGGCCTGCCGGCATTCCTCGCGCTCGACAGCGGCGTCAACTCAGGTTTCATGATGGCGCAGGTCACCGCGGCCGCACTGGTCGCCGAGAATCGCATGCTGTGCCACCCCGCGAGCATCGACAGCATCCCGACCTCCGCGAATCAGGAAGACCATGTCAGCATGGCAACCCACGGGGCGCGGCGCCTGCTCACCATGACGCCGAATCTGCTCAACGTCATTGCCATCGAGCTGCTGGCAGCGTGCCAGGGAATCGACTTCCGCCTTCCCTTGCTGACTTCGGCACCGCTTCGCCAGGCACACGCCGCGCTGCGCACGCTGGTGCCGTTCGCTTCACAGGATCGATTGCTCGCCCAGGACATCGAGGCGGCCGGCGAAGCGGTGCGCATGCCTGCGATTCAATCGCTCGCGGGTTTTCTGCTACCGAGCCTTCGATAGCTCCCTCAACCTTGCACGACGGCCAGCAGGAGGCCGTCGTACCCCTTGGATCCAACGGTCTGGAGCGCGGTTGCACACAAGCGAGGATGCTTGCCGATCATCTCACAGAATCGGCGAATACCCACGACGCTCGGGTTGTTGCTCCCGGCGTGGGCCACCGCACCAGCGCGGACGACATTGTCGGCAACGATCAACGTACCGGTCCGCGCGAGGCGCAGGGATGCCTCCAGGTACGCGGGATTGTTGGGTTTGTCGGCGTCAATGAATATCACATCGAAAGGCCCTGCCTTCTCGCGCTCGAGCGCCTCCAGACTATGCAGCGCCTGGCCCACTCGGACTTCGACGTTTGCGCTGAAACCGGCGCGCGCGAGATTTCCGCGCGCAACCGCGGCGTGCACCGCGCTGATCTCCAATGTGACCAGCCGGCCGTCCGCGGGGAGCGCCCGGGCAAGGAAGATCGTGCTATAGCCCCCGAGTGTGCCGATCTCCAGAATCCGCTGTGCGCCATGGATCGTGGCCAGCAGCTGCAACAGCCGGCCTTGTAGCGGGGAGACCTGCACGGGAGGCAATCCGGCCTTTTCGCTGTCATGCAACGCAGCCTCGAGGATCGGGTCGGGCGCCAGGAGCGATGCGCAGAAGTACTCATCGACCGCGGACCAGGTCTTGTGTTCATGTGACTCGCTCACGATGCTTTCTCCTGGAGATCAGGCCATGCCTTGCGGGCCGCCGCCGCCGCGCTCCGGCGCCCCTCCTCGAACGCGAGGCGTTGCGGCGGTACCGGCTCATCGGGAAGCGCCTGCAGAGCCTCATCGAAGATGGCGCGCAACTCTTCCTTGAACTCCGGATGGCTGAAGATGTAGAAATCGTTGCGCCGGATGGCGCGCAGCACTTTCTGCCCGATCTCCTCCGGCTCCATTCCAACCTCGTGCACTTGCGCAAGCCGCGCCAGGAACTCCGGATCGGTGGGTGTGGCCTCGGCCGACAGGTGCGCCGGGCGGATCTTATCGCTTTCGTAAATCGTGCTCTTCACGAGACCCGGACACAGCACCGATACGCCGATGCGGTGAGGCAACAGGCTGCCGCGCAGCGCTTCCGACATGCCGCGTACCGCAAACTTCGCGGTACAGTAGATGCCCGCGCGAGCGCTCGCGATGAAAGCAGCCATCGAGGCAGTGTTGACGATGTGACCGCCTTCGCCGTGCGCCTTGATCCTCGGCACGAACGTGCGCACTCCGTTAACCACACCGCCGAGGTTCACGCCGAGGATCCAATCCCAGTCATCGTAGCTCGCCTCGCCGATGTCGTTGAACAGATTGACGCCGGCGTTGTTGCACACGATGTGCACCTTCCCGAACACCTTCTCCGCCTCGTCCGCGGCACGTGCCATTGCCGCACGATCGGTGACGTCCAGGCGCACGGCATGCACCTTCGCGCCGTGCAGGCGTTGCATGGCCTGGTCGAGGTGATCCTGGCGGATATCGGCGATGACGATATTCATCCCCGCTGCACTGAAGGCTTTTGCCATGCCGAAGCCGACGCCACTGCCGCCGCCGGTGATGAACGCCGTCATGCCTGCAACGTCTCGCATGATCTTCTCCAGTGTCCGCGTGGATCAGGGACGCTATCACCACGGTACGGCGGAGTCGCGCCCGATCCTGCGCGGTGTTCGTTGAAGGCCTTACAGACTGAGTCAATGTCGGGAGCCATCCATTAATAAGCATGTCGTCATGCGCGAGATCGCGCGCCCGGATCCGAACGCCGTCGCGGCACTCGGCACTTACGGTGTCGCCACCGTTCACGAAGCCCAGGGACGGATCGGGCTGCTTGCCTCTTACATGCGCCCGATCTACGCCGGTGCAGTGATGTCAGGCCCAGCCGTAACCGTGCTCGTGCCCCCTGGCGATAACTGGATGATTCACGTCGCTGTGGAGGTCTGTCGCCCCGGCGATGTGCTCGTCGTGGCTCCAAGCTCTCCCTGCTCGGATGGCTATTTCGGAGATTTGCTAGCCACCTCTCTGCGCGCGCATGGTGTGAAGGGACTGATCATCGATGCCGGTGTACGCGACATCGCCACGCTCACGGAGATGAGGTTTCCGGTGTGGAGCAAGTGTGTCTGGGCGCAGGGCACCGTCAAGGCAAGCCTCGGCGCCGTGAACGTTCCAATACTGTGCGCCGGGCAGCACATCGAGCCCGGTGACGTCATCGTTGCAGATGATGACGGTGTGGTGTCGGTGAAGCGCGCGGACGCCGCGAAGGTAGCGGAAGCGGCCAAGCAGCGCACCGCCAACGAAGAGGAGAAGCGCAAGCGCCTCGCCTCCGGTGAGCTGGGACTGGACCTGTACAAGATGCGTGAGAAGCTCGCTGCGCTCGGGCTCGAGTACAAATAGCCCGTGCCCAAGTCGCTGCAAACCGCTATTCCCTGCACGCTGATGCGGGGAGGGACCTCCAAAGGTCCGTTCTTCCTCGCCGATCGCCTACCGGCGGACACGGCGCTGCGAGACCGTGTGCTGCTGGCAATCATGGGCTCGCCCGACGTGCGCCAGATCGACGGACTCGGCGGTGCCGACAGCCTCACCAGCAAGGTGGCTGTCGTGAGCCGCTCCAGCCGTGCGGATGCCGACGTCGATTACCTGTTCCTGCAGGTTGTAGTCAACGAGCCGCGCGTCGACGCCTCGCAGAATTGCGGCAACATGCTGGCTGGCATCGGTCCCTTCGCCATCGAGAACGGGTTGGTCCCGATCGCTGGCGATCGCACCAAGGTACGCATTCATATGGTCAACACGGCGAGCATCGCCGTCGCTGATATTCAGACACCCGGGGGCGCAGTTCAGTACGACGGCGATGCGGCCATCGACGGCGTGCCAGGGACCGCAGCTCCTGTGCTGCTGGATTTCCTGGACATTGCGGGTTCGAGCTGCGGCGCACTGCTACCGACGGGCCACGCCCGCGATGTCATCGAGGGTGTCGAGACGACTCTGATCGACAACGGCATGCCCGTCGTGCTGATGCGGGCGTCCGACCTTGGTAAAACAGGTTACGAGTCACCGGCCGATCTGGAGAAGGACACGGCGCTCAAGGCGCGCGTCGAGGCGATCCGTCTGGCCGCCGGGCGGCTGATGAATCTCGGGGACGTCACCAGGAAGACCGTCCCGAAGATGTGTCTGGTTGCGCCTCCCGCGAAGGGCGGAGCCGTGTGCACCCGTAACTTCATTCCCCACGTAGTGCACAAGGCGATCGGCGTGTTTGGTGCAGTCAGCGTGGCCACTGCGTGCGTCGTGCCGGGATCGGTGACTGAAGGCATCGCACGCATCGACAGTGGCTCCGGCAAGTCCAGGCGCCTCGAGGTCGAGCATCCCACGGGGTTCTTCACTGTCGAGATGGACGTGACGGCCGATGGCAAGGGCGGAATTCGGGTCGAGCGCGCGGCTTTGCTGCGCACGGCTCGCAAGCTGATGTCGGGCGAGGCGTTCGTTTCTCGGTCGATCTGGGCAGGGAGCTAGAGCCCCCGGCCGCGATCCGCGGGCGCGGCCGCACGTCGCCGCCTCCGCCGGGATCCGCAGGTCGCCGCCTTCCGCCGGAATCCGCAGGCACGGCCGCAGGTCGCCGCCGGCTGTGCCGCTCGCAGCGAACTATGCGCGCCGCCTACGCACGCCCACCTGTGCCTGCAGCGTCTGCAAGTCCAGCGCGCCTTCCCACTTCGAAACGACGATCGTGGCCACCGAGTTGCCCACGAGATTGACGAAAGTGAGCGCCTCCGCCATCAGGCGATGAATACCCAACACCAGGGCGATGCTGGCAACGGGCACCGAGCCCAGCGAGCCCAAGGTTCCTGCCAATACGACGAAGGCTGCGCCGGCGACGCCCGCAGCTCCTTTGGATGCCACCAACAACACGGCCAGCAGGGTGATCTGGTGAGTCAGATCGAGCGGAGTATTCGTCGCCTGGGCGAGAAACACCACCACGGTGGCGAGGTACAGGCAGGTACCGTCGAGGTTGAATGAATAGCCGGTCGGGATGACCAGGCCGACGACGGACTCATCGCATCCGAGCTCGCGCAGACGCTGCATGATCCGCGGGAGTACCGTCTCCGTCGAAGTAGTTGCTCCAACCACGAGCAGCTCGTCACGTATGAAGCGCAGCAGCCGCCACAGGCTCACCCCTGCCCACCGGGCAACAGCCCCCAGGACGACAAATACGAACACGAGCGATACAAAGTAGAACTCGAGTATCAGCTGGGCGAGCGACCAGAGGGAGCCCGTGCCGAACTTCCCGACGGTGAAGGCGATCGACCCGAACGCGCCCAGCGGCGCGGTCCACATGATGAACCCCACGATGCGGAAGAAGATGCCCGAGAGACCTTCGATGATCGTCAGCACCGGGCGGCCGCGCTCCCCGACCATGCTCAACGCGAATGCAAACAGCAGCGAGACGAGCACCACCTGCAGCACGTTCGGCTGTGTGAACGCGCCGACGAAGGCACTGGGAATGATGTTCAGCAGGAACTGCGAGACACTCTGCTCTCGAGCCTGCGCCGTGTAACCGCTGATTTCACGGGTATCGATCGCGCTCGCGTCAATGTTCATCCCGGCGCCGGGTCGCCAGAGGTTCACCACGAGCAGTGCGATGACGAGGGCCACGATCGTGATCGCGAGGAAGTAGCCCAGAGCCTTGAGCGCCACCCGCCCGACGCGCTGCATGTCGTTCATCCCGGCAACGCCGTGAACAACGCTGCAGAAAATGATCGGGCCGATCATCATCCGGACCAGGTTGATGAACGCATCCCCGAGCGGTTTCATCTTCACCGCGAGCGCGGGATTTACCCAACCCAGAAGGATGCCCGCCAGCGTGGCCAACAGCACCTGGAACCAAAGTTGGGTCAGAAGGCGCGAACGCCTCGGCACGGCGACGGTGGTGGCCGACGCGGTCATCGAGCCACCGCGTAACGCATTACTTCGCGGCTGCGGCGAGCCGAGCGCCGAGCCGCGGATAGACCCGCCGCGCATTGCCCTCGAAGATCTTCGCGCGGTCAGCCGCACTCAGTTGCAGAGCATCCAGGTAGCGCTTGGTATCGTCGTAGTAGTGGCCCGTACGCGGGTCGACGCCCCGCACGGCTCCGACCATCTCTGAACCGAACAGGATGTTGTCGACCGGCACCACTTTCAGCAGCAGCTCGATCCCCGGCAGGTGATATACGCAGGTGTCGAAGAATACGTTCTTGAGCAACAGCTCCTCCAGCGGCGGCCGCTTCAGATCCTGCGCCAGGCCGCGATAGCGTCCCCAATGGAACGGCACTGCGCCGCCCCCGTGAGGAATGATGAATCGCAGCGTCGGAAAGTCCTTGAACAGGTCCGACGTCAGGAACTGCATGAACGCCGTGGTATCGGCATTGATGTAGTGCGCGCCAGTGGCATGGAAGTTCGGGTTGCACGAGGAGCTGACGTGCACCATGGCAGGCACGTCCAGCTCCACCATCTTCTCGTACAAGGGATACCAGTGCCTGTCGGTCAACGGTGGTGAGTTCCACAGACCGCCCGAAGGATCGGGATTGAGGTTGCAGCCGATGAAGCCCAATTCCTTCACGCAGCGCTCGAGCTCGGCGGCACTGTTGGCCGGCGGCACGCCCGGCGACTGCGGCAACTGGCACACCCCGACGAAGTTCTCGGGGTACAGTCCACACACGCGCTGAATGAGGTCGTTGCACACACGGCTCCACTCGAGACTCGTCGCCTCGGTGCCAATGTGATGCGCCATCGCCGAGGCGCGTGGGGAGAAAATGGTGAGATCGGTTCCGCGCTCGCGTTGCAGTTTCAGTTGCGCCTTCTCCAGGCTCTCGCGGATCTGGTCGTCGGAAATCTGTGGCTTGGCGAGCGGCCCGGCACCCGCGCCCTTCAGCGCGGCGACCTGTCCATCGCGGAACTTCGTCAGCTCCGAGGGTGCCGTGGTGTAGTGGCCATGACAGTCGATGATCATGTGTGCAGCTCGAGGTGGAGGCGGCACTGCATGATAACATTATAGATCATGAGCACGATGCAGACGCGCCCTCTGGGCCGCAGCGATACGCGCATTTCTGCGCTCGGCTTTGGCTGTATGGGCCTGGTCGGGTGGTATGGGACGCGCAATGATGATGAAAGCCGGGCCACCCTCCGCGAGGCGCTCGATCGGGGCGTCACGCATCTGGACACGGCGGCTTCGTATCAGCTGGGAGAGAACGAGCGCTTCGTCGGCTCAGTGGTACGGGATCGCCGCAAGGATGTGTTCATCGCCAGCAAATACGGCATCACCCGCGATGCCGCCGGCGCCCTCAAGATCGACAATCGCCCGCAGGCGGTCCGCGCGTCGGTCGAGGCGAGCCTGCAGCGTCTCGGATTCGACTGCATCGACCTGTTCTACCTGCACCGCATCGACCCGACGGTGGCGATCGAAGAGTCCGTGGGAGCGCTCGCCGAACTGGTCCGGGAAGGCAAGATCCGCTTCATCGGCTTATCCGAATGCAGTGTCCAGACACTGCGCCGTGCCTGCGCGGTTCATCCGGTATCCGCCGTGCAGAGCGAGTATTCGCTCTGGGCGCGCGAACCGGAGGAAGGCATGCTCGCGGCCTGCCAGGAGCTCGGGGTCACCTTCGTCGCCTACAGCCCCCTGGGTCGTGGTTTTCTCGCCGGCAACTTCCGTACGCTCGCCGAGCTTCCGGAGAAGGACCACCGCCGCCCGATGCCGCGCTACCAGGATGCGAACATCGCACAGAACGCCCGCATCGTGGACCTCGTTCGCGAATTCGCTCAGCGCAAGGATTGCACGCCCGCGCGGATTGCGTTGGCCTGGGTGCTCGCGCAAGGCGAGGGAGTTACTGCGATCCCTGGAATGAAGACGCGGGCTCACCTTCAGGACAACATCGGAGCGCTGGATGTGCGCTTGAGCGTCGCCGAGCGGCAGGAGTTGCGCTCACGGGCAGCGGCGATCCCGGTGCAGGGAGACAGGCATAACCCCGCCATGATGAAGGTGCTCGGCCACTGACGGAGCCGCGCCACCCGGGACGCGGGCCCCCCATCCATGACGCCGGCGGCCGGCCACCCCACACGTGATGCCGGCCGCACTGGCGCCGACTGTCGACGCCGACGCAGTCGCAACGTCGGTCCCTGTCAGGTGCTCAACGCCGCTTTCTCGAGCCGGTCCAGGGTGCGCATCGCCGGCAACACCTGGTGAATGCTGGCGTTCGGCTCGCGCTTCTCCTTGATCGCGGCCAGGAACTCGCGGTCCTGCAGCTCGATGCCGTTCATCGACACATCCACCTTGCTGACATCGATCGGCTTGTTGTTGCCGTCGACCAGCTCGTCGTAGCGCGCGATGTAGGTGCCGTTGTCGCAGATGTAGCGGAAGAAGGTCCCGAGCGGCCCTTCGTTGTTGAACGACAGCGAGAGGGTGCAGATCGCGCCGGAAGCCGTCTTCAGCCCGATACTCATGTCCATCGCAATCTTCAGCTGCGGGTGGTAAGGACCCTGCAGCGCGAAGCAATGCGAGGCCGCCTCACCGGTCTGGTACGCGAACAGGTCCACGGTATGACAGGCGTGGTGCCACAGCAGATGATCGGTCCAGCTGCGCGGTTTGCCGGCCGCATTCATGTTGGTGCGACGGAAGAAGTACGTCTGCACGTCCATCTGCAACACCTTGAGCTCACCGGCTTTGATCCGCTTGTGGACCCACTGGTGGCTGGGGTTGAAACGGCGCGTGTGCCCGCCCATGGCGATGAGGCCGGTCTCCTTCTGCACCCTGGCCAGCTCTTCGGCATCCTCGAGCGTGTCGGAAACGGGAATCTCGATCTGCACGTGCTTGCCCGCGCGCATGCACTGTATGCCCTGCTTCGCGTGCATCTGCGTCGGTGTGGCCAGAATGGCCGCCTGCACGCCCGGCCGTGCCAGGCACTCGCCCAGGTCCTGGGAGAAATGCGGGATCTTGAAGCGTTGCGCGACCTCGCGCGTGGCATCGAGGTTGCCGCCGGCAAGGGAGACGACCTCCACGTCCGGGATTTTCTGCAGCGCCTCCAGGTGCTTGATGCCGAAAGCGCCCTGGCCGGCTACGACGAGTTTGATGCTCATGACTTGAAGCTCTGGTTCTCGAGGATCAGATGGCCGAGCGCCGTGTTGGACGCCGGTACGTGATAAAACCGATACACCTCGCGCACGTCCTTCTCCAGGGCACCGCGTGAGATGAGCCACATGACCATCTCGATACCCTCGGACCCGGCCTCGCGCACATACTCGATGAATGGAATGCGACGGGCGACTTCGGCGTCCGCGCAGAGGCTGTCCAGGAAGCGCTTGTCCCACTCCTTGTTGATCAGCCCGGCGCGCTTGCCCTGCAGCTGATGCGACATGCCTCCCGTGCCGAAGATGACTACGCGCAGATCCTCGGGGAATGACTCCACGGCACGCTTGATGGCCTTGCCGAGATTGAAGCAGCGGTTGCCGGTAGGCGGAGGGAACTGAATGACGTTCACCGGCAGGGGAATGATCCGGCAGGGCCACTCCTGGGGCTGGCCGAACATCAGGGTGAGCGGCACGGTGAGACCGTGGTCCACGTCCATCTTGTTGATGATGGTGATGTCAAACTCATCGAGGATCAGCGACTGCGCGATGTGGCTCGCCATGACCGGGTAGCCGATCACGGTAGGCACGGGCCGCGGACCCCAGCCCTCGTCCGCGGGCGGAAACTCAGCGGCGCACCCCAGCGCAAAGGTGGGAATGATGGTCGCATCGAAAGCCGAGGCATGGTCGTTGTAGACCAGGATGATCACATCGGGCTTGAGCTCGGCGATCCACTTCTTGGAGAAATCGAAGCCGTCGAAAACGGGCTTCCAGTACGGCTCCTGGGACTTCTTGTTGTCCCAGGCCGCGCCGATGGC